>CAUVLB010000091.1:0-5153 GCA_963552595.1 uncultured Stomatobaculum sp.
GGCATAAAAGAAGATAGCGTGGTATAATTGACCGGCAAGATAGACAAAACGCGCCTTTCACTTAGAAAGACGCAAAACAGAGAGAAAGGTTTCAGGTGGAAGCGATGAAAAATTGGAAGAGACAGCTTGTCGCAACGGCCGCAGCGGTTTTGCTGGGCCTCGGACTGGTGGGATGCGGTGCCGCAAAGAGCGAGAGTACGGCCGGCAGCAGTGCGGAGAGCAGCGCTATGGAAAGCGGCAGCGAGAGCAGTGCGGTGGAGAGCGGTGCGGAGACGAAGTCGGATGCCGGAACCGCACTTCGAGTCGGCGCCCTGAAGGGACCGACTGCGATGGGGCTTGTGAATCTCATGCAGGACAGTCAGGACGGCAAGAGCGAAGGCAAGTACGAGTTCAGCATTGCGGCGCAGCCGGACGAAGTTGCAAGTAAGCTGGTCTCCGGTGAGCTTGACCTTGCCCTGCTTCCGGCAAACATGGCTTCCGCGCTTTACAATAAGACGGAGGGCAAAATTGCCGTCATCAACATCAACACGCTCGGCGTCCTCTACTGCGTGAGCGGGGACACGAGCATTCAGAGTGTATAGGACCTCGCGGGCAAGACCGTGTATACAACCGGCCAGGGCGCGACGCCGGAATATGTGCTCCGTTACTTACTTGCGGAGAACGGTGTCACGGATTGCACCCTGGAATTTAAGTCGGAGCCGACCGAGATTGCCTCCCTGCTGGCGGCGGATGCATCGGCAATCGCAGTGCTCCCGCAGCCCTTTGTGACGGTTGCGGAGGCGAAGAACGAGCAGCTTAAGACCGCTTTTTCCCTGACCGAGGCTTGGGCCAACTTAAACAACGGCTCCCTCCTTGTGACCGGTGTCACAGTGGTGCGCAAGGATGTGCTTGAGAGCCGCCCGGAGGAAGTTGCGACCTTTATTGTGGAACAGGAGAGAAGTGCGGCGACGGCAGTGCAGGATGTCGAACAGACCGCTGCACGCGTGGTGGCTTTCGGCATCCTGGAGAATGAGGGCATTGCAAAGAAGGCGCTCCCGGCTTGCAACATCACCGCAATCAGCGGCGAGGAGATGAAGAAGGCGCTTTCCGGCTATTTGAATGTGCTCTTTAAGGAGGACCCGAAGGCAGTCGGCGGCAAGCTTCCGGACGATGCCTTCTATGCGGTGACCGTGGCGAGATGAGCGAAGGGCTGAAACGGCAGGGCAGAGAGCTGTTTCGCTGGTGCTTTTGGCTTCTGCTCTGGGAGCTCGCGGCACGTCTCTTACACAACAGGCTTTTGCTGGTGGGACCTTTGGAGACACTCGGCATACTGCTTCGCATGGCAACGGGCGTTGGCTACTGGCAGGCGGTTTGGAATTCCACCCTGCGCGTCCTCGGCGGATTTCTGAGCGGTGCGCTCGCCGGGATAGCTCTTGCTGTTTTGGCAAGGAACAGAAAGGGACTCAGATGGATTCTGAGTCCCTTTGTGAATGTTGTGAAGGCCATACCGGTTGCGAGCTTTGTCGTAATTCTGTTGATTTGGGTGGGAAATCGAAATGCTTCCCTCTTTATCTGCTTTTTTGTTTCGTTCCCGATTTTTTATCTGAATACGCTCGCCGGTCTCGGTGCCGCGCCGATTGAATTGATGGAAGTTGCGAAACTCTATCGGCTATCGCGACACACGCGCATACAGGCGCTTTACCTGCCCGTGCTGGCCCCTTTTTTGGAGAGTGCACTGAGCCTTTCGATCGGCGTGAGCTTTAAGGCGGGGGCTGCGGCCGAGTTAATCGGGCAACCGCTATTCTCCTTCGGAAACGGACTGTACCGCGCGAAAATCTATCTCGAGACCGGGGAGGTTTTTGCCTGGACTTTGAGTATTGTGCTCTTTGCGATGCTCGCCGAGAAGCTTTTGCAGGGCTTGCTTCAACTTCTCCTTTCTCTCGGCAGAAACTGAGCAAAAGGTACGCGGAAAAGGACAAGATACAGCGTGGATTTTCGCCGGGAGTATGCTAAAATAATATGACTGTTACGCTAGGAGGGAAAGTATGATTAATAACGACGAGGCACTGATCCAAACAAGGCATCTGATTATTGAAGAGACCTGCCGTCTCGCCTGGAACGATCAGCTGGATGAGCAACACAAAGAGGAAATGGTGTATAAAATCATCCCGGGGCCTAAGCCGGCCATCGGCAGATGTTGCGTCTATAAAGAGAGGGAAATTGTCCGCCACAGAATGCGGCTTGCCAGCGGTGAGAATACCCTGGACAATTTGGAGTCCAAGAACGAAGTTCAGGTCATCAAGCCGGCCTGCGACGAGTGTCCGCTCTCGACCTACACGGTCACGGATAACTGCCGTCTCTGCCTCGGTAAGGCCTGTCTCTCGTCCTGCCACTTCGGCGCGGTAACCATTGGCGAGTTCCGCTCTCACATTAACTCGAAGCTCTGCAAAGAGTGCGGAATGTGTGCACAGAACTGCCCCTACGGCGCGATTGTGCACCTCGTGCGCCCCTGCAAGAAGGCGTGCCCGGTCGATGCGATTACCTACGATGAGTACGGCATTTGCGTGATTGACGAGAACAAGTGCATTGAGTGCGGCCGCTGCATTCACAGTTGCCCCTTCGGTGCAATCAGCGCAAAGAGCTACTTGGTCAATGTGATTCAGGAAATCAAGGCCGGCAAGGAAGTCATTGCGATGTGCGCACCCGCAACCGAGGGTCAGTACGGCGAAAAGGTCGGTATGGGATCCATCCGCAATGCGCTGAAGAAGATGGGCTTTGCTGATATGGTCGAGGTGGGTCTCGGCGGCGATATGACCGCGGCATACGAGGCGCTCGAGTGGTCGGAGGCAAGAAAAGAAGGCAAGAAGATGACGACTTCCTGCTGCCCGGCCTTCATCAACCTCTTAAAGAAGCACTTCCCGCAGCAGTACGAGGAGAACATGTCCACGACGGTCTCCCCGATGTGTGCGGTATCCCGCTACCTGAAGGCAACCCACCCGGGCTGCGTGACGGTCTTCATCGGTCCCTGTGTCGCAAAGAAGGCAGAGTCCGCGGATAAGTCCGTCGAGGGCAATGCGGACTATGTTATGACCTACGGTGAGTTCAATGCCTTCCTCCGTTCTGCGGACATTGTACTCGAGCCGGAAGAGACCGAACGCCAGGAGGCTTCCATCTTCGGTAAGCGCTTTGCGACCTCCGGCGGCGTTGCGAGCGCGGTGCTTGAGTGCATGAGCGAGCGCGGCGAGGACGTCTCCGAAATCAAGCTGCTCCGCTGCGCGGGCGGTGCGGAGTGCAAGAAGGCCCTGCAGCTCCTTAAGCTCGGCAGACTGCCCGAGGACTTTATTGAGGGCATGGCTTGCCCGGGCGGCTGTGTCGGCGGACCTTCGAAACACAAGACGGAAGTGGAAATCAAGCGTTCCCGCGAGACGCTCCTGAAACGCGCGGACGACAGAAAGGTGCTCGATAACCTGAAGAACTATCCGATGGAGAAGTTCTCGATGCACCGTGACGGTCACATGGATTTGGAAGAGCTGAAGCGCGCCGAGGGCGAGGCCTAAGTCTCGGAGAGGAAGCGCTGAATTTTTCAGCGCTTCTTTTCGAACTGTGAAAGAGCTCAGCCTTTTTTCGTACGGATCATGAAGCAAAGCCTGACGGCTGCTTGGGACGAGGAGGAGAGATGCAGGAGGAGAGAAGAGCAAAAGCTTCGGTGCCGACGCCGCACATTGCGGCCTTGCCCGGGGAAATCGCAGAGACCGTACTGTTGCCCGGAGATCCGCTTCGTGCAAAACGTTTGGCGGAGCGCTTTCTGGGAGAGGTATCTTGCTTTAACGAAGTGCGCAATATGCTCGGTTTTACCGGTACTTACCGCGGAAAACCCGTCTCGGTCATGGGGACAGGTATGGGTTGCCCGTCGATGGGAATTTACGCCCATGAATTGATTCACTTTTACGGCGCCAAAAAGCTGATCCGAATCGGAACGGCCGGTGCCATACAGGAGAGCCTAGCTGTGCGGGATTTGGTTCTCGCTCAGGGGGCGTCGACAAATTCGAATTTCCCTGCCCTCTTTGAGCTCCCGGGGAGTTTTGCGCCGCTCGCGGATTTTGAGCTGCTCTGTCACGCGGCGCGACACGCGGCGGAAACGGGGAAACCTGTTTCGGTCGGTGCCGTGCTGACCAGCGATATGTTCTACGGCCCTGCGGAGGGCACGGAGGCTATTGCGAAATGGAGAAAGATGGGAGTTCTCGCGGTCGAAATGGAGACGGCGGCGCTCTATGCGACGGCAGCCTCGCTCGGAGCGAAGGCGCTTTCCATCCTGACGGTGAGCGATCATCTCTTGACCGGAGAGTCGCTCTCGGCAGAGGAGCGCGAAGCCGGCTTTCTGGATATGGCAGAGCTTGCGCTCACACTCGCTACGGAAGATGCGCGGGAGGAATCGTATGATTAAAATGTTCGGCAGTTATTTGGGGAAGAAGTACCGCTTCATTTCCCTGCTCGCCGTCTTCGGCATGGTCATGGAGGTGGTGGTCGAAAATCTGGTGCCCCTCGTCATGGCAAATCTCATTGACAAGGGCATTCAGGCAAAAAATTTCAATGTTGTGCTCCGTTCCGGCGGACTCATGGTCGCGCTTGCGCTCTTTGGCCTGCTCTTTGGTTCAATCGGCGGTTACTTTGCGGCCGATGCGGCGGCGGGACTTGCTTGCAACCTGCGGAGCGGAATCTATAAGAGCATTCAGCGCTTCTCCTTTGCGAATCTTGACAAGTATTCGACTGCCGGTCTGGTGACACGCCTCACGACGGATGTCAGCAATGTGCAGAACTCCTATCAGATGATATTGAGAACTTGCATGCGCGCGCCGGCAACCCTGATTTTCACCCTTGCGCTTACCTTTAGCATCAGCCGTAAGTTGTCGATGATTTTCCTGTTTGCCTTGGCCTTTCTTCTCGTGGTTCTGGTTATAGTCATCAAGTTTGCGGGACAGGCGTTTACGCGCGTGTTCTCAAAGTACGATGCCCTGAATGCAAGCGTGCAGGAAAATGTGACAGGCATTCGCGTGGTCAAGAGCTTTGTGCGCGAGGAGTATGAAATCGGAAGATTTAAGCTCTCTGCGGAGAATATCTACAAACTCTTTGTGCGGGCAGAGGGGCTGGTCTGCTTTATTTTCCCGGCGATGTAC
>CAUVLB010000092.1:0-5090 GCA_963552595.1 uncultured Stomatobaculum sp.
ACCTCTTTGTGCTGCTCTTCTACTTCTCCGCTCTTCGCATGTTTAAGGCTCGCACACTCTGGAAGACCAGCTTCCTCCGGGAGCTCTTCGTGAATTTGCAGCAGCAGGCGAGAGAGGTGAGCTTTGTGCGGCGGATGACGGTCTACTACCTGCTCTTCCTCCTTGTGAATCTCTCGGGTGCGGTGACCGCCAGTTTTCTCCTGTTACACGGGAAATCGCTGAACGCAAGACTCGAGGCGAGCTTCTTGATTCTCCTGCTCGCCGTCTTCGATCTCTGGCTTTACCAGCATCTCTACCAGAAGCAGAGCGAGTCCGATGAGATTGCGGCGGCCATTGCGACCCTGGACAACGAACCCGACCGCAGCGAACAGCTCTTAAACCCAGAGCGCTTCCACGGTAAAGAGGCGCGGCTTGCGGCGACCATCAACAACATCAGCGCCGGACTTCAGCGCGCCCTGAACGACAGCGTCCGCTCCGAGCGCATGAAGGCCGAGCTCATCACGAACGTCTCGCACGACATCAAGACACCGCTCACCTCGATTATCAACTACATCGACCTGATTCGGAGAGCGCATCCCTCCGACCCCGCGGTGCAGAACTAGGTCGATATCCTCGAGAAGAAATCGCAGCACCTAAAGACCCTGACCGAGGACTTGGTCGAAGCGAGCAAGGCTTCCACCGGCAATGTACAGATCGATCCCGTAAAAATCGACTTTGTCGAACTGGTCGAACAGACCAACGGCGAATTCGAGGAGCGCTTCTCGGCGTGCGGACTCACGCTGATTCCCTCTCTCCCCAAAGAACCGCTCTTCATCTTTGCGGACGGCCAACACCTCTGGCGTGTCCTCGAGAATCTCTACAACAACGCCTGCAAGTACGCCGCCAAAAACTCCCGCGTCTACGCGGAGGTCTCGGCGGATGAGGCCTTTGTGAGCTTCACCCTAAAGAACATCTCGGCGAGTGCCCTGAACATAAGTCCCGAGGAGCTGACCGAGCGCTTTGTGCGCGGTGACCGCTCCCGAACGACAGAGGGCAGCGGCCTGGGGCTCTCGATTGCAAAGTCACTCACGGAACTGCAGGGCGGAACCCTGGAAATTCAAATCGACGGCGATTACTTCAAGGCGAGCGTGCGCTTTCGCCGCGTCACCGAATAAAAAAGAGCAAATAAAAACGCGTCCGCATTTCGGACGCGTTTTTATTTGCCTGTTTTCTCTGTCTTCGCCTGCACGCTTTGTTCACGATGCCGCAATCCAATAGGATGCGCCGTCTTTCAGTTCCTCCCGTAAGCGTCCCTGCTCTTCCAGGTATTTTAAGCAGGCGTAGGTCTTAAACCAAATCTGGATACAGACCTCCCTCTCCTTCATGGTGAGCGGCCGCCGGTAACGGCGGTAAGCCATGGAGCCGACGTCGCGGAGCAGCACCGGTCTGCCCTCGTTTCTCACGATTTTCTCGAGCTGATCGCAGTGCTTCCGGTAATAGCGGCGCGTTTTCTCTACCGCGGCCTCGGGATTTCGGAAGGGCGCCCCGTGCCCCGGCACAAAGAGATAGTCGGAAAAGCGCTCTGCCGCCTCCGTAAGCGTTTCAAGATAGGCGGACAGGGCATTCGGAAACTCGCCGATGTTGCTCACGATGGGCGCAACCTCCTCAAGCACGTGGTCCCCGCTGAAAATAAACTTGTGGCTTCGCTCAAAGAAACCGAGCTCGCCCCGCGTGTGTCCCGGCAGTGCCGCGACCTCGAGGCAATAGTCCCCGACCGTAAGGCTCTCGCCCGGATGTATGGGTGTGTAGGGAAAGTCCCAGATGTTTCGGTAGCCCTCCACGAAGCCGTCCGCCGCTGTTCGGAAGGCCTCATAGGTCTCCCTGTCGTAGGTCTCGAGACCAACCAGGCGAAAGAGTCTGCGCCGTCCTTCCTCGCCCATGAGCAGGGTGTTCAGTATGGCGTCCTGATCCATATCCTCCGGGTTTACAAAGATGCGTGCGCCCTCTCGCGCGAGCGCCTGCGCCTGCCCGAGGTGATCCTTGTGTCCGTGCGTTATCAACACATCGAGTTCCCCGGGGGTAAGTCTTAGGTCTGCGAGCGCTGCCCTTAAGGTCTCCGCCCCGGAAGGATCCAGGACCGCGGGAAAGCCGCAGTCAATCAACACGCTGCGTTCTCCGGGTTTCCCGAGCAAAATACCATAATTCAAATGTCGGACGCCGACCATTTCGGTCTCGGCCTCTACCACAAAGACGCCCGGAAACAGCTCCTGCGTCATCCGAGCACCAGTTTTACCGCGCCGTAGATACCGGCGTCGTTGCCGAGCTCCGCGAGCACCACGCGACCGCGGTTCTGGGAAATCTTCATATAGCGGTCGTAATAGACTCTGACCTTGTCGAGCAGGTAAGCGCCCGCCCGGGATACGCCGCCGCCGATGATGAAAATTTCCGGGTCTATGGTCATGCAGAGCATGGCCACGGTCTCGCCGAGGTACTTGCCTACCGTCTCCATGATTTCATCCGCAAGGGCATCGCCCTCCCGACCGAGGTCGCAGACATCCTTCGCCGTCAAGTTGTCGCCGAAGGCGCGAAGGCCGCTCTGTCTGTCCTTTTCCTTTGCGAGGCGGCGCTTTGCCTCGCGGACAATGCCGGTGGCACTCGCAATCTGCTCGAGGCAACCGACCGCCCCGCAGTTACAGGGCTCGGTCTCGCCGTCCCGCACATGAATGTGTCCTATTTCGCCCGCGAGCCCGTGCTTTCCGGTCACAATTTCGCCGTCCATGACGATGCCGCCGCCGACGCCGGTTCCGAGCGTAATGAGCACCGCATTCGCAGCTCCCTCACCGCCGCCGCGCCAAGCCTCGCCGAGCGCAGCGACATTGGCATCGTTTCCGACCTCAACGCGAACACCGCCGAGCAGCTCGGAGAGCTCTCGCGCCGGGTACATCTCCCGCCAATGCAGGTTGACGCAGACCTCCACATAGCCGGTCGGTTGCACCGGTCCCGGAACGCCGAGTCCCACACCGATGAGCTCCGCCTTGCCGTGAAAGCTCTCCTCCAGGTTCTTTTGGATGCTCTCGGCAATATCCGGCAAAATACGGCTTCCGTTATCACTCGTGTCGGTCGGGAAATCCCATTTTTTGAGCAGGCTTCCGTCTTCCCGGAACATCCCCAACTTGATGCCGGTTCCGCCGACATCTACGCCAATGCCAATCTTCTCCATGTTTCTTCCCCTCCGCTCACTTTAATTTGACTTCCTTGATGTGCGAGGCCCCGAGCCAGAGGTAACGATTTTCCCCGGGGCGACGCACGGCGCGCACCAGAGAAAAATCCACGTTGCCACTGAACTGTTTGGTGCCGTTCTTTAAGAAAATGGTCAGGGTATCGCTCCCGAGCAGGAAGACAGTCCCTCTGTCCACAAAGGAGACGCTGTAGTGCTCGCCGAAGTTTGCGTGCATCACCCGCTCTCCGCTGCCGTTGTAAAGCTCAATGCGATACGGTCCGAGCTTGGACTCCGTGTCGTTTAGGACGATTCCCACATAGGAGCGGTCAAAGCAGAGAGAACGTATCTCCTCCTCGAGCTCCACAGAGCTGTAGCCCTCTACCTTCTGTTCTCCGACCCGGAAAAAGAAGAGCCCGCGCGTGGACGCCGCAAAGGCTGCTCCGTTCTGCAGATAGCGCACCTCCGAAATCAGATTTTTTCCCGTGAAAGGTTCCACACCGCCCCGCATCGGCCCCTTCCCGCTGCTCTCCTTCTCCGAGAAATCGTAGGCGGCCACCTTTCCGTGTAGCACGCCTCCCTCGAGATAGGCGACACCCACAATCACCTGACTGCCGTCATCCGAAAGATCGAGGGCGGTAAAGAAACCGTCGCCCTCGAGCAGGGCCTTTACCGTGATGTCAAGCACTGTGCCGTCCGGGTTGTAAAACTGAATATAACTTGCGACACTGTCTTCTTCGAGCGTCGCGACGATGCCACCGGCAGAAATCGAAGCGCTGTCCAAGCTACGCTCCGTGCGGCACTCGCCGATTTTTCCCTTCTTCTCCTCAAAAATCTGCAGGGTATTGCCGGTGCGGTCCGCAATGACCGCATAGGCGCCGTTGACATCAATGACAGGGTCCTTCATCTCGAAACTCGAGGACCAGTAGGTCTCGTTCTTATCGCCGATGTAGCTGACGCCGTCCTTCGAATACTTGAGAAAGCCTCGCTTGAAGGGCTCGTAACCTACCAGGCTGCCCTGGCTCACGTCCTGCTGGTTCAGCACGGCGTAGGCGCGGTAGCTCTTCCGCCCGTGGTAGATGTTCCACGCAACCAGCACGAACAGGAGGCAGACCGTAATCCATATCAGCCTGCGCCAGCCCTGCTTCAACGTGTTTGTTTCATCCGCCATACTCAGGACTCCTGCTGATTCCGATAATGTTCAACGGCCTCCGCCAAATTGGTAGCCGTCCCATTGTCCATGATATTTTTTAACGCCGCGAGCTTCTCCTCCGACATAAACTCCTTGCCGAGCAGGGGTTCATACTTCTCCGCGAGGCGAAGCGCCGCTGTCTGCCGCTCTTTTCCGACTTCCGTAAGGCGCTTGTGGGTAAGCTCATACTCGCTCTTCTTCTGCGATATGCGCGGCTCTGCCTCTCCGCTGAGCTCTTTTGCAATCAGTCCGCTTGTCTCCGCCTCAAAGTGCTGCAGGGCAGCCTGCTTCTTTTGTTGGGTTTCCTCAAGCCGCTGCTCCGCCGCGGAAATTTCACTGTCGTAGCTGTCCAGCGCATAGGGCTCATCGCTCTTATCGCGCTGAATGCGCTTCTTTAACTTCTTGAGCTCCCGCGCAAGCGCTGTGAGTTCGTTCTGCATGCGCCGCCCCTCTTTCAGGGTCTCCAGGTAACGGAGCTTGGAGCGCGTGCCGATGGCCGTGTAGATGCCGCCGATTACCACGATATCCGCAATGTAAATCAATACCAGAGCCGGTATATTGCGCAAGCGCTCGGGCAGCGCAAAGAAATAGATGCCGCAGGGCAATGCCACAAAGAGAACTGCGACAAAGAGCAGAATCTTCATCCATTCGGCGAAGTGCTGCGGCCAGTAGAGCGCATAGTAGAGCTTGGAGCGGAATATC
>CAUVLB010000093.1:0-5001 GCA_963552595.1 uncultured Stomatobaculum sp.
AAGAGAATCGCAGCGCTTGAGGGCGGTTCCGCGGCACTCGCGGTTGCATCCGGCGCGGCGGCAATCACCTACACCTTCCAGGCGCTCGCGCAGGCGGGCGACCACATTGTCGCACAGAAGACCATCTACGGCGGCACCTACAACCTGCTTGCACACACGCTGAAGCAGTTCGGTGTCGAGACCAGCTTTGTCGACGCACACAATCTTGCGGAGCTCGAGGGCGCAATTCGCCCGAACACCAAGGCAGTCTATATTGAGACCCTCGGCAACCCGAACTCCGATATCCCGGACATCGACGCGATTGGGGAGATTGCACACAAGCACGGCCTTCCGCTCGTGGTCGATAACACCTTCGGCACGCCCTACCTGATTCGCCCGTTTGAACACGGCGCGGACATTGTGGTTCACTCCGCAACGAAGTTCATCGGCGGTCACGGCACCACCCTCGGCGGTATCATTGTGGACGGCGGCAGCTACGACTGGAAGAAGAGCGGCAAGTTCCCGAACATCGCCGACCCGAATCCGAGCTACCACGGCGCATCCTTTGCGGATGTCGCGGGTCCGGCAGCTTTCGTGACCTACATCCGCGCAATCCTGCTCCGCGATCAGGGCGCCGCAATTTCGCCGTTCAACGCTTTCCTGCTCCTGCAGGGTGCGGAGACCCTGTCTCTCCGCGTGGAACGCCATGTTGAGAACGCGCTGAAGGTTGTCGAGTTCCTGAAGAAGCACCCGCAGGTTGAGAAGGTGAACCACCCGTCCCTCGCAGATCACCCGGACCATGCGCTCTATGAGAAGTACTTCCCGAACGGCGGCGCTTCGATCTTCACCTTCAACATCAAGGGTGGACAGAAGGAGGCCTTTGCCTTCATCGATAACCTGAAGATTTTCTCCCTGCTCGCAAACGTCGCGGATGCGAAGAGCCTGGTCATTCACCCGGCAACCACGACCCACTCGCAGCTGAATGAGGCTGAGCTCGCAGATCAGGGCATTCAGCAGAACACGATTCGCCTCTCGATCGGTATCGAGAACATCGACGATATCCTTGCAGACCTTGAGGCCGGCTTCGCGGCGGCGAAGTAAAACAGCTTCCGATTTATCCCCCCTACCCCCTCAAAGGGCGCCGGTAAATACCGGCGCCCTTTTTTGAACCTGAAGCAGGCAATTACAGAGTGGTAGGAGAAAAGAGTCGGTAGCCCCTTGCCATGCCTGCGCCCAAGCTTCTTAGTTGTGTTCGGAGACGTGAACCTTTGCCCACTCTCCGGTTGACGGATTCATGTATTCGTGGTCTCCGATTTCAATCCAACCCTCGGGGAGTGTTCCTTCTTCTTCCGCCTCGCTCTCCGCATAGTCGTCCGTATCGAAGACTTCTCTGCCGGAGCCAAGCACCTGCGTGTGAAAAACTGTGCCTGCGAGCAAGAGAACAGCGGCAAGTGCTGTGAGCACAAAATGTCTGCGCAGTTTCATAAGGAGCCTCCTTTCTTTGATAAAAGACGGTTTCAAGAACAAGATACCATGGTCAGAAAAAAAGTAAATATATTAGATATAATCAGATAATAGGCGTCGGAAAAAGCGGAATTTGCGAAGAAGCACATGGTATAATGAATACGGAAAAAAGCCGCTCTGTGCGGCGAAAGCGAGGGAAAAACATGCAGATTCGTGGGATTCAGAGTTTGTATTTCAGCCCGACGGGGGGGACGGCAAAGTATGCGAAGGCCATGGCGGAGGGAGCGGCGGAGGCACTGGCCTGTCCCGCGGACAGGTGTTCCTTTACCCTGCCGCGGGAGCGGGAGGAGCTGCGTCGTTTTTCGAGCGATGAACTCTTGATTATCGGCGCTCCGACCTATGCGGGCAAGCTCCCGAATAAGATACTGCCGGAATTTCAGGAGAAGCTTCGCGGCGAAAATACGCCCGTCCTCCTGTTTGTGAGCTACGGAAACCGAAATTTTGACAACAGCCTTGCGGAGCTTTTGTCCGTGCTCCGGGCAAACGGTTTTCTGCCGCTTGCGGCAGCTGCCTTTGCCTGCCGCCACGCCTTTTCGGACCGCATCTGTCCCGAGAGACCGCGGGCTGAAGAGCTTGCCGCGGCTCGAAGCTTTGCGGCGCGTGCGGCGGAAGCGCTGAAGACGACGGAGTTCGCCGCTTTGGAAGCGGCTTCCCTTGCGTTTACGGTGCCGGGAGAGGCCGAGGCGCCCTACTATGTGCCGAAGGGCGAGGACGGTGCCCCCGCCAAATTCCTAAAGGCAAAGCCGCTCACGGATCTTGAGAAGTGCCTCTGCTGCGGCGCCTGTGCGGCGCACTGTCCCATGGGCTCGATTGACGCTGCGGACACCTCAAAGGTCCCGGGCATCTGCATCAAGTGTCAAGCCTGCGTGCGGGGCTGCAAGCAGGGCGCCAAGTACTTTGAGGATGCGGCCTTCCTATCCCATGTCCGCATGCTCGAAGAGAACTTTGCGTTGCCGGAGAAGGAGAATTTATACCTGTCCGCATTCTGAGAGAAGAAGGGAGATATGCTCAGTCGGCACAGGCGGTAAATACGAATTCGAAGTGCGTGTTTGTTTGCGATGAAATATGTTTGTGGCCGGTCGTGTGTCCTGTGCGGCGGCGGGGAAAGACAGAGACAGGATTGGCTATCGGGAAAGCGGGGGTGCCGCGTACCGGTATGGGGCAAATCAGGCGATAGGATTCCGCTGTCTCCGCGGGAAAGCGCCGAGACGTTTTCTTCTTTACACCGGCACGCTTCCGCCGAGCAGGCGCTTTACAAAGCAGTCCAGCACGCGAGCGGTCATGCCCCAGATTAAGGGCTCGGTGTCCGGGTAGAGGGGAATATCGTACTCGCGGACGGCGAAGGGATAGTTACGACCGCCCTCAATTCTGTCATAGGGAAAGTTCTCAATCGGGCGGGCGACAAAGCTCCCCTTATAGTGCTCGGCGCGGTGGCTCAGAAAAAAGGAGAGGGGCAGGGTGAAAACCCGGTCTACCTCGGCGGGAGAAAAGCTGCCGCGGTAGTCCTTAAGTTCCGCCGCAAAGGCGTAGACCTTCTGCCCGGAAGGGCCGCTCACAACACCGATTTCCCCGAGGACGGAGAGCTGACTGTCCTCGAGTAAGAGCTCCTCCCGCGCTTCGCGGAGGGCGGCTTCGAGCGGCGTCTCGTCTTCTTCAATGCCGCCGCCGGGAAGCGCAATGTCGCCGGGCTGGTGGCGGAGGGAGAGAGCGCGGCGCTCAAAGAGGATGGAGGTCTCCCCCTCACGTTCGATGAGAGGGAGGAGGACGGCGGCCTCGCGCTCTTTTTTGCGCGGCGCGGGTGTACGCGCCAGCGCGCTGCGAATATCGTTCAGATTGAAATACATGACAATCCTTTCAGGGAGCTTGACAAAGTGAGGACAGCGGAATAAAATAAAACAAGCTTTCAAATTCGAAGTGCACAGTCGGCGGCAGTGGCCCTATCGGGGTCACATGCCGCCGTTCCTGCTACTGAAACTGCGACTCGAGTTTGTCGGCATTATAGCATAAGGAGGAGAGACATGAAATTCAAACGTTGGATGGCAATGGCAACTGCGGCGGTGCTGGCAATCGGCACCCTGGCGGGTTGCGCACAGAATGAAAAGAAGACAGAGACAACTGCGGAGAGCAGCGCTTCGGCAAGCGGAAAACACTTAAAGATTGTCACGACGATTTTCCCGGAGTATGACTGGGTGCGTCAGATTCTCGGCGACGAGGCAAAGAACGCAGATATTTCGCTGCTCCTTGACAACGGAGTCGACCTGCACAGCTATCAGCCGACTGCCGATGATATCGCAAAGATTTCCGAGTGCGACCTCTTCATCTATGTGGGCGGAGAGTCGGACGGCTGGGTAGACGACGCACTGAAAGAGGGCAAGAACCCGGACCGCAAGGTGATTAACCTCCTCGAAGCGCTCGGCAACAGCACGAAGGAAGAAGAAGTGGTCGAGGGCATGCAGGCGGAGGAAGAGGAGCATGAGAGCACTGCGGCGGGCGAAAGCGCGGCGGCAGGCGAGAGTGCCGAGGCGGAAGAGGAAGAAGGCCCGGAGTACGACGAGCACGTTTGGCTCTCGCTTCGCAATGCGAGAGAACTCTGCGAGACCATTGCCGAGGACTTAAAGAGTCTTGACAGCGCAAATGCGTCGGTCTACGATGCGAACTTAAAGAAGTATGAGGGCGAACTCGATGCGCTGGATCAGCAGTATCAGCAGGCAGTCAGTGCCGCAGGCAATAAGACCCTGCTCTTTGGCGATCGCTTCCCCTTCCGCTACCTGGTCGATGACTACGGCCTCAAATACTATGCGGCCTTTGTGGGCTGCTCGGCGGAGACCGAGGCGAGCTTTGAGACCGTCAGCTTCCTCGCGAAGAAGGTGGATGAGCTCGGCCTTAAGCACGTCATGACGATTGAAGGACCGAATAAGAAGATTGCGGCGACCGTCATCGAGAACACGAAGGACAAGAATCAGGATGTGCTCGCGCTGAATTCGATGCAGTCCGTCACCTCCGCTGACATTGCGGCGGGCGAGACCTACCTCGGCGTCATGCGTCAGAATCTCGAAGTGCTGAAAAAGGCGCTGCAGTAAGGGCTACAAACAGAGGGCGCTTGCGCCCCCAACAGAAAGGTAACATATGGCACAGCTTCTCTGCCGGGACTTGACACTCGGCTATGACCAAAAAAGCATCCTGGAACACTTGAGTTTTGAAGTCAATGCGGGGGATTACCTCTGCATTGTGGGGGAAAACGGCTCGGGCAAAAGTACTTTGATGAAAACCATACTGGGGCTGCAGCCCCCGCTCGCCGGAACAGTGGAGCGGGGCGACGGCCTCCGCGCCAATGAAATCGGCTATCTGCCGCAGCAAACCGTGGTGCAGCGCGATTTCCCGGCTTCGGTTGAGGAAATTGTGCTCTCCGGGCGGCAGGGCAGAACCGGCATCCTCCCCTTCTATCGGCGGGTCGACCGGGAGAGCGCAGAGAAGAATATGGAGCGCATGGGGATTACC
>CAUVLB010000094.1:0-4966 GCA_963552595.1 uncultured Stomatobaculum sp.
ACACAGACTTTGTCTCGCTGATGAAGCAGGATCCGAGTTCTTCCATCATGCTGCCGATTGCGGATTTTAAGTCTGAGGTCTGTGAAATTTGCGGCAAAGAGGGAGAAGAGAGGAAGCAGGCGCAGAATTTGATTCTCTATGAGCCGAGCGCAGAGGAAGTCTACGACGCCATCGTGCCGGAGTACCTTGCGGGTCTCCTGTACAGTGCCGTGTCGAGTTCGCTCGCAAGTGAGTACGCAGCGCGTCGCACAGCCATGGAGGCAGCGACGGACAATGCGGCTGAGATGATTGACAAACTGAGCCTCTACTATAACCGCGCGCGCCAGGCGAGCATTACGCAGGAAATCACGGAGATTGTCGGCGGCGCAGAGGGCAGCAACGGTTAAGCGCTTATGAAGGAGAAGCTTTGATGAGTGAGCAGCATGTAGGTAAAGTCGTTCAGGTGATGGGCGCTGTGCTCGACGTCCGCTTTGCGGAGGGAGAACTTCCGGCGCTCCTCCATGCGATTGAAATAGATATGCCGGAGGGCAAGCTCATTGCGGAGGTGGCGCAGCAGATCGGTGACGATACGGTTCGCTGCATCGCAATGAGTTCGACCGACGGCTTGGTGCGCGGTGCGACCGCGCGCGATTTGAACAGCCCGATTACCGTTCCGGTCGGAGATGCGTGCCTTGGCCGCGTGTTTAACCTCCTCGGTGAGACGGTCGATGACGGTCCGGCTGTGGACACAGCGGAGCGCCGCAGCATTCACCGCGCGGCGCCCTCGTTTGAGGAGCAGACCCCGGCAACCGAGATTCTGGAGACCGGTATCAAGGTTGTTGACCTGATTTGCCCCTATGCGAAGGGCGGTAAGATCGGTTTGTTCGGCGGTGCGGGTGTCGGTAAGACCGTCCTCATTATGGAATTGATCCACAATGTCGCGACGGCACATGGCGGAATTTCCGTTTTCACCGGCGTCGGTGAGCGCACGAGAGAGGGAAATGACCTCTACGGTGAGATGAAGGAGAGCGGCGTTCTCGATAAGACTGCGCTGGTCTACGGTCAGATGAACGAGCCGCCGGGCGCAAGAATGCGCGTAGGTCTCTCGGGACTTACGATGGCGGAATATTTCCGCGATGAGAGAAATCAAGACGTGCTTCTCTTCATCGACAACATTTTCCGCTTTACCCAGGCTGGTTCCGAGGTGTCGGCACTGCTCGGACGCATGCCCTCCGCCGTCGGTTATCAGCCGACTCTGGCTACGGACATGGGCGCCCTGCAGGAGCGTATTACCTCCACCAAGAAGGGCTCCATCACTTCGGTGCAGGCGGTCTACGTCCCTGCCGATGACTTGACGGACCCGGCGCCGGCAACCACCTTTACGCACTTGGATGCAACGACGGTTCTCTCGCGCGACATTGCGAGTAAGGGAATTTACCCGGCCGTGGATCCGCTGGATTCGACGAGCCGCATCCTGACGCCTGAGGTTGTGGGTCAGGAGCACTACGAGATTGCCAAGGGTGTGCAACAGGTTCTGCAGCGCTATAAGGAGTTGCAGGATATCATTGCCATCATGGGTATGGACGAGCTCTCGGAAGAAGATAAGGTTGCGGTGTTCCGCGCGCGTAAGATTCAGAACTTCCTCTCGCAGAGCTTCTCTGTCGCAGAGCAGTTCACGGGTCTTCAGGGTAAGTACGTATCTCTCAAGGAGACGCTCCGCGGCTTCCGTATGATTTTAAACGGCGAGTGCGACGAGCTTCCGGAGAGCGCCTTCCTTCTGGTCGGCGGCATCGACGAGGCATTTGAGAAGGCAAAGGCGTTAAAGAACGCGCAGTAAGGAGGAGAGCGCATGGCGAACTTCCATTTGGAAATTGTCACGCTGGACGGGCTGAAATACGAGGGTGAGGTGGAGCGTCTTACGCTCCGCACCATCACGGGTGATCTCGCAATCCTTGCGCGTCATACGAATTACTGCACGGCAGTCGGTATGGGTACGGCAAAGCTTCGTTTTCCCGACGGAAAAGAGCGGGAGGCCGCATGTGTCGGCGGCATGCTCTCGGTGATGGACGGTGTATGCCGCTTACTGCCGACCACCTTCGAGTGGAGCGACGAGATTGACTTGCTTCGCGCGGAGGAGGCAAAGCAGAGAGCCGAGGAGCGACTCAAGGCGAAGCTCTCGGATGAGGAGAGAGTCCAAGCGCAGGCTAAATTGTACCGCGCGTTGATTCGCATTCAGACGGCGGGACAGCCGCAATTAAAGCATTGAACGCGAGCTACGATAATAAATAGAACAGGGGAATCTGTCACGGAGAGCGAAAGCCGTTCTGTGACAGATTCCCCTGTTTGTGCTATACTAAAATTTCAGGATTATTCAAAAAAGAACGAAGGTTCATAGAGAGGAGGGGCGGTTTTGGCGCAGAAAAAAAGCGGAAGCAAGCGGCGAAAAGCGGGCGCGACAGCGGCGCGGAGCAGAAGAAAAAGCAGCGCTCCGGTTCAGAGAAAGCGACAAGAGGAAGCGGAGCAGCTCTTGTTTTTGCGCGGTGAAGTGATACCGCTCTTCTTGGCTCTCTTTGCCGTTCTTCTGTTATTGAGTAACTTCGGTCTCTGCGGGGCGCTCGGCACCGTACTCCGTAATGTTCAGCTGGGACTCTTTGGCGGACTCGGGCTTATGTTCCCCTTTTTGCTCTGTGGGCTTGTCATATACCGCGCGCTCAGTGAGGATAAGTCCCGCGCGGCCGGGAAAATTGTGGCTATGCTGCTCGCCTATCTCTTGGTGCTCGCCATGGTCCATCTTGCCCAGGGAGAAGAGGGGGGTAATTTTGCCTACCTTTACGCAGGGAAGCGGGGGGGCGGTGCCCTCGGCGGATTGATTGCGCTCGCGCTCTCCGGCGTGCTCGGATCGATTGGAGCCGGCCTTATTTTACTGGCGAGCCTAATCCTCTGCCTCTCCTATATCACAGAAAAGTCTTTTGTCACGATGATGCAGCGGCAGAGCGGAAAAATGTACGCGCGTGCAAAGGAAGATCTGAACAAGCGCCGTGAAGCGCGGCTTAAAGAACGTGCCCGGCAGAGAGATACGCTCTCCGCAGAAATTGAGGAGCACCTCGCACAGCTGGAGGCAGAGTCAAGCCTTGAAGCGCTGCCGGAAGAGTCGAATATCGAAGCGCGTCCGCCTCAGGAAGCTGAGCCTGAAGCCCGGCGGGAAAGTGCCTGGGGGAGCGTGTTGTCCGCGTTTCATGCGACCCGCAGAGAGGTGATTGCGGAAGCGGACAGAGACGAAGCGACACAGGAAGATTTGCCGCGCGAGGTAATACGGACAGAACTTTCCGGCGACTGGGAGTCGCGTGCACATGCGCGGCGTGAGTCCGTGCAGGAGGAGCTGCCGCCCGTGCTTCGCTTTTCGGAACCGGAAGCGGCGGAGGAAGAGGAGCCGGTAGAAGTGCCGGATCCGGATCACTATGCGGACGGAGACCCGATGCTGCTCGCGGCACTGCGCCGCGCGGACGAGATATTAAAGCGCGACGAGCCGGAGATGACAATGCAAGCCGCACCGATTCCGGCGGAGCCGCAGAGCTTTGCGGAAAGCTATGTGGAAGCGGAGCCGGAGAGCGACGACTTGTTTGCCTACGAGGAGGAGTCGGTGGAAGAACCGGCATCGGCACTTGCAGAGGCCGAACTTCGGGAAGAGAAGCTCGCGCAAATCGAGAAGAGTGAAAGCGCGGAGTGGAATACGGAGGAAGTGCCGCATTCCATCGAGATTGCGGAGGCCGAGACGCGCCCCGCGCTCTCCTTCCGCCGCGAAGAAGCGGAGCCTGTGCGTCAGCAGAGAAGAGAGCCGGCGCCGCAGGCAAATAAGCCCCCGGCAGCAAAGCGCGAACACACGCCGAAGCAGTACAAGACGCCGCCGCTTGAGTTACTCGAAAAGGGCAAGGAGAAGCGGCAGGAAGGGGATTTTGAGTACCGCAGCACAGCGCTTAAATTAGAGGAGACCCTGCACAATTTCGGCGTGGACGTAAAGGTCACCAACTTCAGCTGCGGCCCTGCCGTGACCCGCTATGAACTTTTGCCCGCGCAGGGTGTCAAGGTGGGCAGAATTGTGGCGCTCGCCGACGATATCAAATTAAGCCTTGCGGCTGCGGACATACGAATCGAGGCGCCCATTCCCGGCAAATCGGCCGTCGGTATCGAGGTGCCGAACCGAGAGAACAATACAGTTTATCTAAGAGATTTGTTGGAGAGCGAGCGCTTTAAAAAGGCAAACGGAAAGCTGAACTTTGCGGTCGGCAAGGACATTGCGGGTCAGACTGTGGTCACCGACATCGCAAAAATGCCGCACCTTCTGATTGCGGGTGCGACGGGCTCCGGTAAGTCGGTCTGTATCAACACGCTGATTATGAGCATACTTTACCGCTATCGGCCGGAGGAAGTGCAGCTCATCATGATAGACCCGAAGGTCGTGGAGCTCTCGGTCTATAACGGCATTCCGCATCTTTTGATTCCCGTCGTCACAGATCCAAAGAAAGCGGCGGGGGCCCTCAATTGGGCGGTCGCGGAGATGACGGATCGCTATCGCAAATTTGCGGAGACCGGCGTCAGAGACCTACGCGGCTACAACGAGAGAATACGGGCTGCCGCGGCGAGCGGCAGCGTGGCGCCCGAGGATTTGCCGAAGCCGTTGCCGCAGCTGGTCATCATCATCGATGAGCTCGCTGACCTCATGATGGTATCCAAAAATGAAGTAGAGGAGGCCATCTGCCGCATTGCACAGCTTGCGCGTGCGGCCGGCATGCATCTCGTGATTGCAACCCAGCGTCCCAGCGTAAACGTCATCACCGGCCTCATCAAGGCGAACATCCCGTCCCGCATTGCATTTGCGGTCTCCTCGGGCATTGACTCGCGGACCATTTTGGACGGCGTCGGTGCGGAAAAACTGCTCGGCAAGGGCGATATGCTCTTTTTCCCGCAGGGAATTCCGAAGCCGGTGCGT
>CAUVLB010000095.1:0-4956 GCA_963552595.1 uncultured Stomatobaculum sp.
ATACATACCCTCCCCCTCTCAGTCCCACATTCCGGGTTCCCAGCGCACCGAGACCCCCATGCCGAAGGCATTCGGACCCGTGTGGCAGGAGACGCTGTAAGAGAGCGGATCGTAGAAGACCGTCTCCGTCGGGAAGGCCTCCTGTCCCATCTTCTTCCACTCCTCGATATCGGCTTCGTCCGGGAAGCTGCCGGCCTGGCCGACCCATATCTTTCTGCCGGCGTCCAAGAAGCCCTGCGCCGCCTTGATGACTTCCTCGACTTCGCGCTTCTTACAGTGCTTACTGCCGCGCACCGTCGCAAACGGCTCCACCTTCTCGCCCTTGATGACAAGGAGGGGCTTGATGTTCAAAATACTGCCCACCGTCGCCGCAGCGCCGGAAATCCGGCCGCCGCGCTTCAAATATTTCAGATCTTCCACGCCCACATAGACAATGGAGAGAAGGGCGATTTTTTCAATTTCCTCGCGCATCTCCCGCGCCGAGAGCCCCGCCTCGCGCATTGCAAGCGCATCCAGAACAATGTGGCGCATCGTAATCGAGATGCGGCGCGCATCCGCGACCTCGACCCTGCCGTCGTAATCCTCCGCGAGGAGGCGCGCCGAGGTGTAGGTACCGCTTAAGCCGGAGGACATCGGAATAAACAAAATCTCATCGTAGCTCTCGAGCAGACTGTCCCAGAGCGTTGCCATCTCGCCCGGAGAAGGCTGGGAAGTGCGAAGCACCATATCGCTCATCAGTAGATCGTAAAAACGGTCGGGCGACAGGGTCTTACCCTCGTGGTATACCTCTTCGCCCGCAATGAAGGGCATCGGCAAAACCGAAATACCGAGCTGTTCCGCCTCCGCCTGGGAAATGCCGCTGTTCGAATCCGTCACAATTGCTGTCTTCATGCTTCACCTCGCTTCTTTCTCTATCAACGCGCGGTAGCTCTGCGCCGGCAGGGCTATGTGTTCCCGCTGAAATGCTTCCGCTATACGCCCGGTGAGCGCATAGTTTAAATCCCAATAGTCCTTGGTCTTACACCAGACACGCAGGGTAAAGACCTGCCCCCGCTCCTTAAGTTCGGTCAGCGCGACAAAGGGCGCTGCCGGGGCGTCCGGCGGCAAAAGCACCGCCTTCTCCGCCTCGATTTCCGTGCGAAGCAGCTTGAGTACCTTTGCGATATCCGCCTCTCGCCCCACAAGGAAAGTCATGTCCAATCTTCGCTTCTCGTGGGCGCTGTAATTGGTGATGTTTGCGTTCATAAGACTGCCGTTCGGCACCGTAATCTTCTTGTTGTCGATGCTGATGAGCACCGTGTAGAAGAGACTGATTTCCCCAACCGTGCCGCCGACGGATCCCGTCTCAATGTAATCGCCGATTCGGAAGGGGCGCGCAAGGGTCAGCATAATGCCACCCGCAAGGTTCGAGAGCGAGCCCTGCATCGCAAGCCCCAGGGTCACGCCCGTAGATGCGATGACCGCTGTGACCGAGGCCATGGGCACACCGACGATTGCGACCACGGCAATTAAGAGCAAAGCGTAGAGCAGCGCCCTTAAAAGATTCAGCATGAAACGCTGCATGGTCTTGTCCATGGGCACCTTGACCCCCGGCTTTTCCGCAAGTCGCGTGACCTTGCGGATGATTACACTGCCGAGTTTCCAGACCAGCAAGGCAAATATCAAACGAAGCAAGAAGCCCCAGAGTGCCGCGCCGGTTCCGGGCTTCCAGAGTACATTCTGCCAAAACCACTGTAGAAACGTAATTTTCTCCGCCACCTGCGTGGTGACGGCATCCGATACCTGTTCTGTCATGATGACCTCCTCATAACATCGGGGAAATGAAGCGAAGCAGGCAGTGCTCCGCGCGCTGAAACAAAGTTCTGCCGTAGAGATAATGCTCCGTGACCTCGCGGCACAGCGGAAAGGTGTCAAGGAAACACGCTTTCATCTTCGCAATCGCGTTGTATCGGTAAAAGAGCACGCCGTTCTCAAAGTGATGGTAGAGCGAGCGGAAGTCTAAGTTAATGGTGCCGCAGACCGCAAGTTCATCGTCCGCGACACACTGCTTCGCGTGCATGAAGCCCGGCGTGTACTCGTAAATACGAACACCCGCGCGCGTCAGCACATTGTAATAGGAGCGTGTCGCCTGATAGACCATTTTCTTATCCGGGATGCCCGGCGTTATGATACGCACATCCACCCCGCGCTTTGCCGCGAGGCAGAAGGCCTGGCTCATCTCATCCGTGATGATGAGATAGGGTGTCATAAAATAGACATAGCGCTTAGCATGATTCACGAGGTTCATGTAAACGTTTTCGCCCACCTGCTCTCCGTCGAGCGGCGAATCCGCATAGGGCTGACAGTAGCCGGGCTCCGCCGCGCAGTAGGACGGAAGGCTGAGATAATACTCCAAGTTTTCGGCATCCTTCTGTTCTCCCCGAATCGCATTCCAGTTCTCGAGGAAGATGCCGGTCAGGCTGCGCACCGCCTCCCCCGTAAGGCGTATGCCGGTGTCAAACCAGTGCCCGTAGGGGTGGGTGATGTTAAAGTACTCCTCCGCCAGATTGTAACCGCCGGTAAAGCCCACCTTACCGTCGATGACCGTTATTTTCCGGTGGTCCCGGTGATCCAGAAAGGCGTTGAAGAGGGGCGTCATCGGATTAAACACGCGCGTCTGTATTCCCGCCGCCTCCATGCGGCGTATGAAATCGTGATCGATAAACCATATGCTGCCGATGTCATCGTAAAAGAGCCGCACCTCAACCCCCGCAGCGGCGCGCTCGGAGAGCACTTCAAAGAGGCGGTCAAAGGCTGTCTTTTCCTCGATTGCATGGTACTCCATAAAGATAAAGCGCTCCGCCTTTTTAAGTGCCTCGAGCTGAGCTTCAAAGGCCTCCTCCGCGGTCGGGTAAAAGCAGATGTCCGTATCGCGGTACACCGGGTACCCGAGGCGGTCGGAGAGATAACGAAACTGGTTCGCAATGCCGTAATCTTCGGCCTCCAATTCCTCCAGAATGCCGCCCTGCTGCGGCATTGCCGGAAAGAGATGCGCATCGATTCTTTCATAGCGCCACCGCATGCGCCGGGTCGAGCCGTTAAAACCGATCAAAAGATACAGCGGTACGCCGAGAAAGGGAGCCCCTGCAATCAAAAGAATCCAGGGCATTTTCATAGCCGAGTTGATGTGTCGCCCGTAAATACCGAGCACCAGAATAAAGGCGAGCCCGTGGATCAGGAGCGGAATCCAGGGGTAGTCTCCCGTCAGATTGCGGAGTACTATGTAGACCCATACGAGTTCCACGATAATTGCAAACAGCGCAAACAAACCCCGTTTGATGCCGTTTCGCACCTCTGTCTTGCGTTCGACTCGCATTGCCCGTTCCATCTTGCTTCCACTCCCTTTCCGATACAACCAATCGTCCCCTCAGTGTAACACGCGTTGCATTTCTTGTCGCGTTTTTATCGACTTCTCTCCTACTTTGCGCCGCTCTGTGTTAAAATAAAAGCATCTGAATTGGTCGGCACTTTGTATCATTTAGGAGGGAAACTATGAAAGAACTCGGCTACTACGATGGCAAATTCGGTCCTCTCACAGAGATGCAAATTCCCATGTGCGACCGCGCCTCCTGGTTCGGCGACGGCGTCTACGACGCAGGTCCCGCGAGACACGGGGTCATTTTTGCGCTGGATGAACATGTGGACCGCTTCTTCCGCAGCGCGGCACTGCTCGACATCACGATGCCGCTTACGAAGGAAGAGCTGAAGGCACTCTTACAGCGTCTGCTCGGTGAGATGGATGATGACGAGCTTTTTGTCTACTACCAGGTGACCCGCGGCAACCCGACCGTCCAAAAGCGCTCCCACTGTTACGAGCACGGGGTCCCCGGAAAGCTCTGGGTTTCGCTGAGTCCGAATCGCATTTCGGACGGCAAGGAACCGGTCTCGCTGATTACCCTCGAGGACACGCGCTTTTTGCACTGTAACATCAAGACCCTGAACCTGATTCCCTCGGTCATTGCCTCCCAGAAGGCAAAGGATGCGGGCGCCGATGAAGCCGTCCTTTACCGCCCCGGCGAGCTCGTGACCGAATGCGCACACTCGAACGTCCACATCTTAAAGGACGGTGTCTTAAAGACCCACCCGGCGGATAACCTGATCCTCGGCGGCATTGCCCGCGCCCACCTGCTCCGCGCATGCGACGCACTCTCGATTCCGACGGATGAGACCGCCTTTACGCTGACCGAGCTCTTTGATGCGGATGAAGTCATCGTCACAAGCTCCTCGAACCTCTGCATTCGCGCAGAGAAAATTGACGGCAAGCCCGTCGGCGGCAAGGCACCCGAACTCTTTGAGCGCCTCCGCAGCTACTTAATTGATGAATTCCTCACGGAGACCGCCTGAATCAGGCGGTCTTTTTGCTTGCCAGAAAGCGGTAAATGGCGGTGCCGATAATCAGCACATAGCCGAGGACACTGAATACGTCCGGAAGTTCTTGAAAGAGCAGAAAGCCGAACAGCGCCGCAAATACCACCTGAATGTAGTCGTAAACCGAGATTTCCTTTGCCGGCGCATAGGTGTAGGCCATCGTGATGCCGAGCTGGCCGAGGGCACCCGCACAGCCCGAGAGCAGCAAAAAGCCGAGCTGCCGCGCATTCATCGGCTCGTACTTAAGGAGAAAGAAGGGCAGCACCGTTATGCAGGAGAAGAGGGAGAAGGAAAGGATGATCACCGCCCCCTTCACGCCGCCCTGGCCCGCCTTCCGAACAAAAGTGTAGGCGGTTCCCGCGCAGAAGCCGCCGAACAGCCCCACAAGCGCGGGAAGCGAGGTGAGTCCGAGTCCCGGCTTAATGACCAGCGCAGCGCCGCAAAGGGCAACTAGGAGGCAGAGCCAATCCCGTTTAATCGGACGCTCCCCCAAAATAAAGAGTGACATCAGGATTGCAAAAAAAGGCGACATCTTATTGAGCATGGTCG
>CAUVLB010000096.1:0-4950 GCA_963552595.1 uncultured Stomatobaculum sp.
AAGGGACTCGGCGCAGTAACTTCCGCGCTCTGCGGCAATTCCGCGCTTCCGGAAAGCGCATCATAAGAGGAACCGAGCCTATAGATACGGCGCATGTTCTCTTCGGAAAGTGCCTCCTCCGGCACGGCGGGCGGCAGCACTTTACCGTCCGCAACCAAGAGTACGCGATCCGCGCATTTCAGTGCCAAATCCGGCTCATGGAGCGATAAGAAGACGGCAAGCCCCTCGCGCGTCGCGAGATTTCGCAATAAACTCAGGAGTTCTGTCTTATGGCGCAGGTCAAGAAAGGCCGTCGGTTCATCCAGTAAAATGAGACGCGGCTCCTGTGCAAGTGCCCTTGCAAGCAATACGCGCTGGCGCTGTCCGTCGCTGAGCTCCGCGAAGGGGCGTGCAGCGAGCTCTTCGGTGCGCACATAGGCCATGGCACGCGCCACCGCCTTATGATCTTGCTCCCGTAAGGTTCCGAAGCGTCCCGTGTAGGGATAGCGCCCTGCTTCCACCACTTCCCGCGCGGTGGCAAACTCCGGCTCCCTGCGCTCGGTAAAGAGAAGGGCCATGCTTTCCGCCCGTTCTCGGCCGGAAAAGGACTGTAAATTCCTCCCATCGAGGTAGATGCTGCCCCCCTGCAGGGCAAGCTGTCCCGCAGCGCTCTTTAAGAGAGTGGACTTGCCCGCACCGTTCGGTCCGAGTAAGGCCATGACCTCGCCCGGCCGAAGTTCAAATGCGACCTCCGAGAGCACAACGCGCGCGCCGTATCCGGTTTTGACCCCTTCTGCCGCAAGTTTTACCCCCTGCTTATTTTGCATAGCTCCTCCTACTCTCAAGACGCCCCCTGCTTGAAAGAGCTGCCCTTTTCCTTCCCAGCTGCTTCTCAATGATACAGAGAGCGTTTTTATGCTAAGAACAATCACGGCTTTTGCTCAATCGGCTTATATGCCTACGCACATGAGCCACGCTTCGATTTCCGCTTTCACTGCCTCCGGGGGAAGCGATATTTGCGTCTCATTATTTTCATCCACCAAGATCACTTCTTTATCTTTCGGAAAAAACATCCTGAGCCACAGAATCAATTTTGCGTAGTCCCGAATTCTATCCTCTGCATTAAAATACTCCACCGCAAGCGTGCGGCGTGTTCGATCGAGCTTTAGCTCAAACTGTATGCGATCCGAATATAGGCTCCAAGTAATATCATACGCCGAAGATCCGCTGTGACTTTGTTCCGTCTCCGTTCCCGGATATTTGTTCGCAATCGCATCTCGGAACGTCTCGATATCAAATTCACTGCCGCCTGTTTCGCTGAGATGTAAAAAGCTTGTGACCGACATATTCCCTCCGTGTATTATCCGAATCTCTGATTGGATGGCACTGTCTCATTTTCCCCGCCGTTTTACCAGCAGCCAAAGTACAATCGGCGCGCCGAAAAAAGAGGTCACCGTGCTGAGCGCAAGCTCGGTCGGCTGAAAGGCCGTCCTTGCGATTAAATCCGAGGCCAAACAAAATACCGCTCCCCCGAGGAAGGAAGCCGGCAGCACCAGCAACGGCTTGTTGCTCTTCAGTAGGCTCTGAATCAAAAACGGCGAAGCCACCCCCACAAAGGAAACCGGCCCCGCAAAAGCGGTCACGGTCGCCGCAAGCAAACTCGCGAGAATGATGAGGGCGCTGCGCATGCGCCGCACATTCACCCCGAGACTCTCCGCATAGCTCTCGCCGAGCTGCACCGCAGCGAGCGGCTTTGCGAGAAAAAGAAGCGCGAAGGCCGAGATCCCGATTAAGACGGCCGCTGTCCTGACCTGTGCCAGGCTCATGCCGGAAAAACTGCCCTGGGACCAGCTGTGCAGGGACACAATCTCCGAATCCGCCGCAAAACTTAACAGGAAATCGGTCGCGGCCGAACAGATATAGCCTATCATGATGCCTGCCACCAGAAGCCCCGCCATCTGCCGCACGCGCTGCGATACGGCGAGTAAGATGCCGAGCGAAACGAGGGACCCTAGAAAAGCTGCGAGCACCAGCGCAAAAGAGCTGAGAGCGCGGTTTTGAGCCATAAAGAGCATCATGCAGAGTGCCACCGCAAGGCGCGCGCCCGAAGAGACACCGAGCACAAAAGGACCGGCAATCGGATTTGCAAAATAGGTCTGGAGGAGAAAGCCCGAAACTGCGAGCGACCCGCCGAGGAGCAAGGCCATAAGCGCGCGCGGCAGGCGAATTTTGAATAAGATACTAACCGCCGGATCTGTGCTGCCACGCTGCGAAATGAGTGAGATAAGCTTAGCCGGGGAGAAAAATCTGGTTCCCGCCGCCAAATTCCAATACATGAGCAGCAGGAGGAACAGGAAAAGCAGTGCGAATACCGAAAGTGTCCGCGTTCTCTCCGCCCTCATTCGACTTTCCTCAGGTAGGACAGCCCGAGTCCCTCCTCTCCGTGTAGGATGCGGGAAAAGTCGAGGGTTAGCCCCGCGACCGCATCGGCCGACTGGTACATATCACTGCCGAGCTGATAGACTTGCATTTCCTTTACGGCCTTAAAATCCGAAAAGAGCTCATCCTTTTCAAGGAGCTCCGAAAGGCTTCCGAGCGGGGCTTCGACCGTTGCATTGTATACAAGTATGTCCGCATCCCTTGCCGCCTCAAAAAATGCCTCTCGCGACACACGCTGCACGGAACTTCGCCCCGGTTCATCCGGCCCGACGCCGAGATAGGTGCCGCCCGCAAGCTGTATCATCTTCGGCACATAGTCCGTGCGACGGCGCACCACAAAACTACCGTCGCGATTCATCGCGAAAAAGGCAATCTTCTTTCCGCTCTCCGGTAAATCCCGCAGAGCATCCATCTTTTCACACTGGACATTAAAAAACGCCTCCGCTGCCTCGCTCCTGTCTGTCAAAACACCGTAGAGGCGCACCCACTCGGTGCGCCCGAGCGGATGTCCTTCGTTACTCGAGTAATCCACAAAGACAGGAATCCCCAGTCGCTCAAACATCTCCTTCACTTCAGGCGCATGCAGTATCATCAGCGACTCAACGGCCAAATCACAGCCCTCCGCGGTGAGGAGCTCGTAGTCCGGCGCACTGTACTTTCCCGCAAAGCGCATAACACCGCTCTCCAGTGCTCGCTTCGGTGCCTCAATGTGCCAGCCCTCTGCTCGCGTGCCGGTAAAGCGTATGCGATCCAATGCGCCGTTCGCCTCAAAGAGGCTCATGGCCGCGGTCGCCGCGAGGTAAATGTTATCGAGCGGCTTTTTAAGAATCACATAGTCAACGGGCAGTTCCGAGGGGACCGGCTCCCCTTCCGGAACCAAAAGATAGCGCGCCGAACCGTGCACATCGATGACGGCAAAGCCTCGCTCATAATAATAGATATCAAAGGTCTCCGCATAGCGCAGCTCCATCCGCTTAACAAAGCGCAGCCCCGGAATCTCCGGAGCTGCCGCCTGACTTGCCTCTTCTGCTTTTACATCTGTGACCTTGACCATATGGTCATACCAGGCCCCCTTGGTGCCGATGAGGGCAAGCGGAAATTCTGTGTCGAGCGCCGGAACCGGGATGTCAAATCCAAAGACCTCCGCACTCGTTCCGTCCTCATACTTGACCGTGTCCAGGGTGGGCTCTAAAAGCACCGTTCCATCCTTCCGCGCATCTTCCGCAGTCCCGGGGAAGAGATTGAGAATGCGCTTTGACTGCAGGGAGACATGGAGGGTCATCTTTCCGTCCTTTACGGTCAGCGTTCCCCTGTCGTTCAGCGCCTCATTCACATGAAACATGGAGCTGTCTGTCTCAAAGCGCGCCGTGTAGACGCCGTCCGGAAGAACGGTACTCGTCGCCTCGCTGCTCTCTGCCGCGCCGCTTTCTGTTTTGCTCACTGCCTCTTTGGCGCTCTCGCTCTGCCCTGTCTTCCCGCTCCGCGCCCCGCAGCCCGACGTTAACAGTACTGCCGCGAGCAAAACCGCAAGTTGCGGAATCAAACCGTTTTTTCTCTTCATCTTCCCTCTCCCGACGCAGGAGCTCAGTTCGCCTTGCTCTCTGCCGCCGTTGTCTCTTCTGCCGCGCTGCTTGCCGCGTTGATGGCTGCCAGCGTGTGCTCTGCGTAAAGCTTCTGGATGTCGTAAATGCCGCCCATACCCTGAATCTGGGTCTCAATGCGGTCAAAATTCTTAGAGTTCACGAACTGCTGCACCCAGGAATCCTCCTCCGCGCCGGCCATGTCGTTGTGTGCGTGATCGCCCGCGACAACCATCATAGGACGCAGCATGACCTTCTTATAGCCGGCCTTCTTGATTGCCTCCATGACGGCCTCGACCGCGGTGTTCTCCGGCTCACCTTCAACGGTGCCTACAAACACATTTGCGTAGCCGAGCTTCTTCATTGCGCTCTGCATCTCGGAATAGCTGATTGCCGCGGTGTGCGAGGTACCGTGGCCAAGGAACACAAACGCCGTTCCTTCCTGCGCTGCCTTCTGCACGCTTTCGTAACCGCCGCCCGTCACCGCCGCCTGCACAAGAAGCTCCGCAACTCTCTCCTTGTCCGGATTTACATCCTCGGCATCCTTGCCCACCTCGCCGAGCAGGGGCTCCGCAAGCGCAAGTTTCTCAAAGGATGCGCTGTACTTGTCGAGCGTCTCCTTGAGTTCTTCGTACTCCTTGCCCTGCATGAGGTGCGTCGGCTGTACAATGAGTTCTTTCACGCCGTTCTGCTTTGCGCGTTCCAGTGCCTGTTCCACGTTGTCAATCTTCTCGCCGTCGCGCGCAAGGATGTGGTTCAAAATAATCTGCGAGGTAAAGGCACGGCGCACACTGTAGTCCGGGAACGCCTGCGCGAGGTAGCCCTCAATGCCGCCGATATCCTTTGCGCGGCTGTCGTTATAAGAGGTGCCGAAGCTCACGACCAGAATCTCCTTCTCGCCGATCTCATCCCCGTTTCTCGGATCATCCTTGCTCACATCTCCGGTATCCAG
>CAUVLB010000097.1:0-4949 GCA_963552595.1 uncultured Stomatobaculum sp.
GCCTCCGCCGGAACCGCCGCCGCTGCCGCCGCCGCCCGGGGTCGGCGTGGGGGTCGGGGTCGGCGTGGGGGTCGGAGTCGGGACCGGTGCTGCCGTCGCATCACTGATTGCCTGATTCAGCGCGACCATAGCCGCCTGCATCGCCGCAATCGAGGAGGAAGGCGCGACCGCATTGGAAACCGCCGCTGCATTGTTCAGCGCCGCCTGCAGAGCTACCTGCAATGCGGGATCCTGTACGTTCGGAAGGGTCGCCGTGCCGATTGCGCGGCTCGCATCCAGCGCCGCTCTTGCCGCAGTCCAAGCCGGATCCACTTCATAGTAAGCGTAGACCGTCTGATCCGCATTGACCGCATCGGTCGCCGGATCAAAGGCCGCGTAGCTACCCGCGGTCGTCGAGAGACCGACAAAGCGATACTTGCCGTTGTCGAGGTTCACCGTGTAATCCGGCGTCAGAGCCGTAAAGCTTGCGTTATCCGCAGGCTTAGAGCCTTTGCGAATCAGCACGGTCGCATTGTTCGCCGCATTTCTCGCATCGATCAGGCGGAACTTCACTGCCTTGTGGTAGCTCAGCACCAGCTTGTCTCCGACTTCCACCGGCACTTCGTAAATTGCGCTCGGGTTTGTCGCAAAGTCTGCCGGAAGCGCGGAACTCAGGTCGCGTGCCGTGAGATTGCCGCTGCCGTCATCTCTGACCGCATAGAGCGCGTAATCAATCTTGCCGAGTGCCGCATTGTCAAGCGCAGCTGTCAGGTTAAACTGACCGATTTTGCCGGCCGCATCGTCCGGCACCGGGCGATTTAAGACAGCGCCGTCCGCCGTTCTGGTCAGCGCGCGGAACAGCTTCACATCGACCATCCAACCGACGCGGAACGAGTTTTCACTGCCGTTCGGATCCGCTGTCTCAACCGCGTTCTTAACCGCCGCACTCGCTGCGCTCTTCTGCAGCTTGATGGTATAGGTCGCATTGCTGTTGGTCGCCCATGCACTGCTGTCCTCCGCAAGCTGCGGATTGTTCAGATCATCCTGTTTTTCCAGGCGAACCGCCTCGGCCACGCCCACGCTGTGATCGCTCGACTCCACCTTTAATTCCACGGTGTTTGCCGGGAGTGTGGTCCGGTAAATCGGCTCAAAGATTGCATTGCTGTTAACCGTGACACTCTGGCTGCGCATGGTCGGATTGAAGCTGAGCACATTGCCGCTGAGAAGCTCCCAGCGCTCAAACGGAGCGCCGCTTACATTCGTCGCGTCTGCGGAGATCATCACGTTGTCGCCGCTCTTCACGCTGTCAATTTCTTTCTCATCCGCAACCGGAAGCACTGCGCCGCCTCTGAGGTGCTGAAGCAGTCTGCCGCTGTTTGCCGGATCGTTCTGGATTTTAACGGTCAGCATATCCGCTGCGATTACCGTAGTCTGGTTTGCCGCGGGAACCGTCATGCCGTAGCCGGAAGACGCATTTGCAGCCGGATCCTGTGCCGCACCGTACGGCTGTGCCACCACCGTATAGCTTCTCGCCGGATCGAGCCCCGTAAAGACCACGCTGCCGCCGGTCGGGCTCACAAAGCCCGGCGCGACCGTGTTGCCCGCATCGTCCACAAGTGCGTACTGGCTGTTCGCATCCGCCGGATTCACCGTAATCGATGCCGTGTTGCTTGTCGGATCCGGAACTGCCGTGAGATTGGGCTGCGTCGGCGGAATGATTGCAAGCGCCTCCGGTCCCTTTTTGTTCGCCGGAACCAAAGCGATATTGCTTCTGACCGCCGGATTCTGATCCGACGCGAGTTCATAGACATTGTAGGGTTGACCCGGATTGAGACCGGTGAAGTTGCCCGTCGCGAGCGCCGTACCGGTCATCACCGCAAGCACGTTTCCGTGCTCATCGGTGACCGCATAGTTGCGCAACGCATTCGGCGTGTTGACCTTAATCTGTCCGGTTCCGTCTACAGTGCTCACGGAACTGTCAACATTCGGAACCGCAAAGACCATATCGTACAGGGCTGCCTGCAGAACAAATTTTGCGGTGTACTGCGCATTGCCCTGCACCGTCAGGCTGCCGAAACTCGGATCGGTCGAAACGAGCGTGCTGCCGCTGTACCAGCCCTCGAACTGATAGCTCGGTGCCGGTGTCACTGTCGGCGCCAGGGTGTTAAGCGCCGTGTTCTTCAGCACGGACTGGGACGCCGTGCCGGTAATGCTGCCGTTCGGCCCGCTGATAAAACTCACCGTGCCCCAGGCATTCGGGTCCTTTTTGAAGACATGAACATACTTGAATTTATCGCCGGCAGTCAAGGTCAGGGTGTCCGTCGGCTCTATCTTTGTGCTACCTGCCAACGGTGCGTTGCCACCCGCATTTGCCGGGTACCAGCCGTCACTGATATAGCCGGTGTCCGGGGTCGCCGTAATGCCGTGAAGCGCAAGCAGCTCTGTCAGCGTATAGTTCTTCGGTGTAGTCATTGTCTGAACAATGATGCCGCCGAGCGAACCGCCACTCGTAGCCGTGTAGTACACCTTCGCAAAGGCACTCGGAATCGGTTCATAACTCACCACGATTTCGGCGGGGTCTGTCTTCGACTTATACTTAAAGCTTCCCGGCGCCGTTGCCGTGGGCTGCGTAAGGTTTGTCGGCTGCTGGTCGAGCGTCGTCGAATCCTTTGCAAGAACCGTCGAAACCTTGTAGTTCGGCACATACGGCAGTGTTACTGTCGTCATAGCAGTGGGATCGGTCGGTTTCTCAACATCCGGAAGCTGCACATTGGGATCTCGGTAACTGATTGCGTTATCATCTCGCGTACTGCGGAAGATAATACGCACCGAGTTTCGGTAGTCCGAGTTCAGCTTGTAGATGTACTTCACCTTGACATCCTGGTTCGGCATCCATTTAAACTTCACCGGAGTCGGTGCAGTCGCATCGTCCGCCGGCAGGCTGAGATTAAAGAGTGCCTCGCTGAGACCGCGCTGGCGGACAAACGTTACCGCCGTCCCGCCTGCCGCGACTGCCTTCGTTAGGGTCTTGGGATCCTTACCCGCAACAATCTCTGCCTTGTGGAAGAGGTATTTCGGATGTGCCGCGGGCGTGTTGTCCTTCGGGTTTTCGGCATCCGGAAGCAGCGGCGCGCTGAATTCAGTCGTACCGTTCTGCACCCCTGCTGCGTCACTCTCAGCAGCGAAAGGCTTCGCCGCGCCGAGGATAGCTCCCGGACCGCCCGCGCTGTCCAGAACTGTAATGGGGTTCTCAACGCCCGCCGCATCCAGATAGACGTAGCTCGTCGAGAACTTGAACGTCTTGCTCAAATCCGGCTCATAGTCAAAAATAATCCGGACGTTCTGGTTCGGCATCTTATCGTTCAGATTGAGCGGATTCGGGATGGTGCCGGGAACCACAAAGCGCTTGTTGCCGTAGGTCGATGAACCGTCGGCTTTCAGACCGTACACCTCGGTCTTCACAAAATCCGCGTCCGCCGTCTTAGTCGAATTGGTTGAGCCCGTGCCCGTTACCGTAGCGCCGGTAACCTTGTAGCACGGGAGTTCCACACTCGAGTAACTCACATCGTTATAGACCACGATACTATCTTCGCCCTTGTCAAAAACCCAAGGTGCAGCGGAAGGCGAAAAATCGTTCACCGGCTTTCTGCGATGCTGTGTGAACATCTTATAACTCGCGCTTCCCACCCATTTCGCGGCATAAACCGTCTTTTTTGCGTAAGGAATGACTGGGGTAATGCCGTTTTCAACGCTTTCTACTTCCGCATTCATGGCGCTGGTCGGTGTGAGCTTGGTCCAACCGCTGAAGGTATAGCCCGTCCAGTTGGGAGCCGGAACACCGTTCTGTCCCCAAGGCAACACGGGCTTGCCGCCCGGCCAAGAACTGCTGGCTCCGGGGAAAGCCGCCATATTTCCGGCAAAGGGGGCAATGCTGTTCAATGCCTGGCCGGAGGTGCCGCTGATGATGTAGTAGCGCCCTGTCTGGGTGAGCGCTTGCCATCCGGGCACGGACGAGGCATTGACGCCCGGTCCGTTCCCTGTGTCAAAAATCAGCTCCGCCGGGCTACCGGTCGGATTGCTGCCGGGCGGGCCGGAGTAGCCCGCCGTTCCGGCAGTATTGTAATCCGAGTAATCCACCGGACCCGCCGCCTGCGCCGTGAGGAGCGGGGTCGAGAACAGGCTCAGCGCAAGGAGCGCCGAAAGGGCCTTTTTTCTCAGTCTGTTTTGTCTCATTCTGTTCTCCTAAATCATCTATTGGGAAACTCTCGCTCCCAACTTACTAAATGCTCACGCTGCCTTCGGAATCAGCAAAACCGCAGGTACAGTCTCAAACATCGAATCAAAATAATACCAGTATTTTCCCCTGACGTCAAAGCGTTAGGCGCAGTTCTACCGCATCCTGATTGCTTCTCCCCGAGCGGCGAAAATCAATCTTTTTCATCCCCTCTTTGCTTTTGCAGACAGAAACGGGACGGTGAAAAACAACTTCACCGCCCCGCACTCTTGTACGAGAATTAGGGAGTCTCGTTTTTGCTTTACCTTGCCTTACGGCGTCTCGCGAATCCAAGCGCCGGAAGCATCCACGTGGTAGCCATCCGGAGTCACTTCATTCACATACATGGAACCGTAGGGTCTACCCTCGCGGTTTGCATACACCCAGCGGTTCTGAGTAGCATCCCAATCCCAAGTCGGTGCCGGGGTTGCCGGGTTCAGGTAGTACCAAACACCGTCAATCTCCTGCCAGCCGGTCAACATGGAACCTGTCATGATGTTCAGGTAATACCACTTGCCGTCCGCGCTGTCGCGATACCAGCCCTTATCCATGGAACCGAACCAGCCGTCGTGGTTCGTGGAGAGGTGATACCAAACACCCTGATCATTCTTCCACCAGCCGCTGTCCATGACACCGTTCTCGTCGAAGTGGTAGCTGTAAATCTTGGTCTGGCCGTCAAAGGTGTAAGCGACATCCG
>CAUVLB010000098.1:0-4918 GCA_963552595.1 uncultured Stomatobaculum sp.
GTTTATCTCCGCCGCCTGAACACGGAAGTCTACGGCTTTTCCTACCACACGCGGGAAATCCGGGACAATCTGCTGGAGGGCGTGGAGGCGCCGGAAAACGGACGCATACGCATTCTGCTCTGCCACGGCGGCGATGCCAAACATCTGCCGCTCGATGTCAAGGAGCTTTCGGAATCCGGTTTTTCCTACTGTGCCCTCGGACACATCCACAAACCTGAGATTGCGATACCGGGCAAGGTCGTATGGTGCGGCTCTCCGGAACCGCTCGACTTAACGGAGACCGGACCGCACGGCTACTTCCTCGGAGAAATCAATGATATTACCCGCCAGGTCACCTCGCTCGATTTTGTGCGGCTCGCAAAAACGCAGTACACCTCCCTCATCGTCCACGTCACACCGGACTCTACCAATGCGGAGTTACTGATGACCTTGAGCGATGAGCTCGCAAGACGCGGTCATCAGAACATTTACCGTCTGCAGATTAAGGGACTCAGGGATCCGGATGTGGTCTTTGACTTGGATGCCCTGCGTCAACGCTTCCGCATCGCCGAGCTCTTTGATTACTCCGAGCCCAAGTACGATTTTTCGCGCCTGTTTGCGGAGCATTCCTCTGATATGATAGGTTTCTTCATCCGGGAACTGGATAAGCCGAATCTGAGCCCACTCGACAAAAAAGCACTCTACTACGGCGTGAGCGCACTGCTCCACACGACAGAGGAAAGGGGGCAAAAGTAATGATTATCCGTGAACTCAACATACGCGGATTCGGTGCCCTACAGAATCGACGTTTTGTCTTCGGCGACCGCCTGAATATACTTTACGGTGCGAACGAGGCCGGAAAGACGACGCTCCACCTCTTTCTCAGAGCCATGTTCTACGGTCTGGAACGCGCACGGGGACGCGCCTCGAAAACAGACGCCTATGCTTTATATGAGCCCTGGTTCGGGGAAGGGGCCTACGGCGGAAGTCTGCGCTTTGAGGAGGACGGTAAGCTGTACCGCATTGAACGCGATTTTCGTAAAAACCCGCTTGATCTCACCGTCATCGATGAGAGCGCGGGACTTGCAGTCGAAGATCCGGAGACCTTCCTCCGCGGCTGCCTCTGCGGACTCAGTCAGACCGCCTACATGAATACGGTCAGCATACGCCAGCTCAGAAGCGCGACCGATGCCGGAATGACGCAGGAATTAAAAAACTATATCGCAAACATGAATGCGACCGGCGAACATACCTTAAACATTGACCGCGCAAGCGCCTATCTCCGTGACCAGCGCAAGGCTTTCGAGCAGAGACTGGTTCCGGATGCCGCCAAGCACTATGCGGCAAATATCTCGGAAATCCGCAAGCTCGAGGAACAGATTTCCGTTCCGGGCTATCGGAATACCATGCAGAGTCTGAGCGCTTCCAAGCAGGACAGCCAGAGTGTTCAGGAAACCCTGCAGAGCGAAAAGGAAAAACTCGTAAAAACCCTGGCAGCCAAGCGTCAGACCATGGAAGAGCGCGGCTTTCAAAATCGCCAGTCCCTCCTTCGCTTTCAGACTCAACTTTCCGATTGGCAGAGCGAGCGCAAGGCACTGCGACCGCGGGCGCGTTTGCGCGCACAAAGCATAGCGGCCTTCCTTCTTTTCCCACTGGCACTTTTACTCTACTTCACCATGCTCCGCGTTGTCCCGGACAGCGCCAATAAACTCCAGGCTCTGCTCTGTGTCACGGCTGTCTGCTGTGTCGTCTTGGGAAGCTGCCTGCTCTTCTCAGTTTTCCTCGCCGGTCGGAGACGAAAAAAATCGACCCGAAACATTCAGCAACTTGTCCGGGCGCACTTTCCCGAGCTGCTGCTGGAGAACGAACTCAGCAAGCGCCCGAGTGCTCTCGCCAAACGCGCAAAGGAAAAGACTGCGGAACTGCTGGTATTACAGGATGAGATTTTACGCTGCGAATCCGCCGTCTATGATATCGAAGAGAAGCTTCGCCTCTTAAAAACACAGCAGGCGGAGACCGAGCAGTCCATGGCAAATCAGCAGAAGAGTCAGTGGCTATTGGAGCAGCAGTTACAACAGCTTTCCGCCTTGAAGGACGAGACAGCCGCTCTGAAAAATGTCGTCGCCGAAAACGACCGTCTGAATACCGAGATTGAGGCCATCAACATCGCCATGGAAACCCTGACTCGGCTCTCGGAGACCATCCACGACTCGTTCGGCCGCTATCTGAATCAGTCCGCTTCGCAGCTCATTTCCGGCATCACCGGTAATGTCTATGATTCTATCTCGGTCGACCAGAATCTGAATATCTTTTTGAACACTTCAAGAAAGCTGATACCGCTCGAGCAGGCCGGCGCCGGCACCGTGGACCAGGTTTACTTTGCACTGCGCCTTGCAGCTGCGGATTTATTGCAATTCGGCAACAGCTCGCTGCCGCTTCTATTGGACGACAGCTTTGCAAACTATGATGAACAGCGACTTCGCACCGTTCTTCATTGGCTGCTCGAAAGTTATACCTCTCGGCAGATATTACTCTTCACCCCGCATCTTCGCGAGGCGCAGCTTCTCACATCCTCCATGCTTCCGTTTCATCTTGTGGAGCTTTAATACAGCATTTCGCTGCCGAAGTCTGAACTTCCTTAAACGCTTGGATGATGACAGCCCGCAACTTCGCTTGAAACACGCTTCCGGAATGCTATAATGAGTCATACCATCGACTGCGTATATTTTGCTTTACAATTCTTATTATCTTGTGGTTCTCTGCTTGGTTTTCATGAAGAAAAGAGGCTGAGTGCGTGCAATGCAAAAAAGACAGCAAACCCATCGGTTTGCTGTCTTTTTTGTCGCACAGATTCAAGCACTTTTCTCCTTGTCCTCCTCAGACGGATGCGAAGAGCGCCTCCGCTTCGGATCGAACTTTCGCCGTCCCTCTTCAATATAGACGAGTAGCTGCTTTAAAAGTATGCTGAGCATCCAGAGTGCCAGGCCGCAGACCAGAATTTCTATGACAGGGGGTCTATTCGCGGGGCGCCTATGTTCCGAAGGCGGTGCGGCCTTTGCCGGATCCAGTTCTATTCGCCCCGCAGAGAGTTCCGTGCGCTTTAGCTTTACCCGATCATTGGCCTCCGGATTGCGCAGCGTCTCGACGCGCTCTCCGTACAATCGGAACTCGGGCGAAACCGTATCCTCTCCGACACCTGCGAGTTCGTAGCGCTTTCTTGTCGTGTATTCCTCTTCCCCGCGCCGCAGGGTGGCAATGAGCTCGAGGTCCGTGCGCGAATTTTCGACCTGCGGACCGCTTTCTGTTTTGCCCTCCGCTTGGAGAAGGCAACTCTCCCCGGGCTTTAACGAAGCAACACGAATTTGCAGAGGCGCCTTCGGAGAAAGCGCGTAGGTTCTGCTCATTTCTTCCTCTTCTCGCAAAAACGCTGCCTCCGAAAAATAGAAGGCCCGATTTCCGTTTCCCTCCGGCAAGCGGAGCGATAAGAACAATTCCGGGATTTCCTGCTCGCTCTCGTTTTCGAGTTCGCAGAGCAGCAACAGTTCTCCCTCCTCAAAATAGAGTTCCGGTGAAATGCGAAGACCGCTGCCGGCTTCCGCATCTCGGCAGAAAACACTCAGCCCGAATAAAACAAGCGCAACGAAAACAAAATGTCTGATTCCAAGGTGTAAAATTCTGTCCACAAGTCGGCGCATGCTGTCCTCCTTCGATGAATCGCCTTCTCTCAGTACATCTCACCTGTGATTTCTTCCGGTTCCGCCTCCGCCGCCGGAACAAGTTTTACCTCTCCGCTCTGCCGAAACAAATAGACCGCCTGATTACCGGCTCTGTCCTGAATTCTTACTCGCAGCGGAAAGTAAGTGAGCGGAATTTGCAGAATTCCCGCTTCTCTGTCAATGGAAAGCGCCTCTACGCTTTGTTCACCGCACTCACAATGTAATTCGTCCCAGTCTATTTGGGCTTCGCGGTCCGCAAAGCGCAGATACATAAGGCCCTCTTGCTCCCGGTAGCCGAGATACTCCGGTGCCTCGACATCTATGTTGGAAAGCCGAACGGTCATTACACTTTTTTGATTCGAAATATCACTGACTTCAATCGTATAGCTGCCGTTTTTGCTTATGACAGCTTCATATACCTTCCCGTTTCGACTTAGCGGAATTTCTTCTTCTCCGCGCAGCGTGATTTCCCGAATCGGTGCGCCGCTTGTCACTTGAAAGCGCAACAGTTGTTCATTGACATAATGCGAAGGATCTCTGTACTGCACTGCGGAAATACGAATGCCTCGCAGCGCAACCGCACCCACCAGTCCCGTTGACAAAAGAACCGCTGCGGCAGCCTTGCCGACGACCGCAGAAGAAGCAAGTGCCGCCCTGCCTCCCATTTGCAGATACTCCAAGTGCGCAAAAAATGTATAGAAGGTAAAGGGACTGAAGCAAAACAACTTGTTCCCAATCAGCTTCTTCATCTTTTTCTTCGCTTCCGAGAGACGACTTTTGACCGTCCCGATCGGCACGTCCATAATCTCAGCGATATCCTGCTCCCGCAGTTCCGAAAAGTACTTGAGTAAAAGCGTAGCTCGCACAGCCCATGAAAGTTCATCCGCTGCCCGCATGATGGTGTAGCGCTGTTCCAGCTGTTCAATCGATAGGCCCTGCTTCGAAAGGCTCTCCGTACCGAGCTCCGATTCTAAGATTTCATCCAACGGAAGCCCTTTGGTGCTGGTAAAACGAGCGGAAGAGAGGTAGTCCAGGGTGCTGTGATAGGCGATGCGATTGGACCAGCACTTAAAGCTCTTCGGATCCGTCAGATCCTCAATGCGATGAAAAATCTGTAGGAACACCTCCTGCGTTAGATCCTCTGCCTCATGCTTGTCACGCACCATCTTATAAATCAGGTAGTAGATGGGCATATAACAGAGTGAGTAAATGCCGTCAAAGGC
>CAUVLB010000099.1:0-4795 GCA_963552595.1 uncultured Stomatobaculum sp.
TCCCGAATAAAGAAGCGCAGCATGGTCCCGCGGAAGCCGAAGGCCTCGCGAATACGGTTTTCGAGATAACGCTGGTACGAAAAATGCATGAGCTCCTTGCTGTTGACAAAGAACACAAAGCTCGGCGGTTTCACCGCAACCTGAGACGCATAGAAAATCTTTAATCTGTGACCCTTGTCGGACGGCGGCTGCTTTAAGACTGTCGCCTCGGTGATAATCTCGTTCAACACGCCCGTGCGTATGCGCAGGGTCTGGGAAGAGCGTATCATGTCTATGAGCTCAAAGAGCTTGTGCATACGCTGTCCCGTTGCCGCCGTGACAAAGATAAACTCGGCATATTTCATAAAGGAGAGCGTCCCCTGAATCTTTTCCGTGAACTCCTTCATGGTCTTCCCGTCCTTTTCGACAAGATCCCACTTGTTCACGACCACCAGGATCCCCTTTCCCTTCTCATGGGCCACACCCGCAATCTTTGCGTCCTGCTCGGTCACGCCCTCGCTCGCATCGATGACGAGGAGCACAACATCCGCGCGCTCCACCGCCGTCACCGAGCGTATGATGGAATAGCGCTCAATGTCCTCGTGAATCTTTGACTTTCGCCGTATACCCGCCGTATCAATAAAGACATACTCCTGCCCCTCGTGCACCACGACTGTATCGATCGCATCGCGCGTGGTGCCGGCAATGTCGGAGACAATCACGCGGTTCTCGCCGAGCAGACGGTTGATGATGGAACTTTTTCCCACGTTCGGCTTACCGATCAGCGCAACCTTCGGGCGCTCATCCTCTTCCTCTTCCCCCTCGTCGACCGGCGGGAAATGCGCTTCGACGGCCTCCAGGAGATCGCCGATGCCGAGACGGCTCGCAGCGGAAACCGGAACGGGATCGCCGCAGGCAAGGTTATAGAACTCATAGATATCGTTCTCAAACTTTGCGAAGCTGTCCACCTTGTTAACCGCGAGCACCACGGGCTTCTTCGCGCGGCGCAGCATGTCCGCGACTCGGTCATCCGCATCCGTAACACCTGTTCTCACATCGGTCAAAAAGATAATCACGTCTGCGGTGTCTATGGCAATCTGTGCCTGTTCGCGCATGGAGACAAGGAGCTTATCCCTCGATTCAGGCTCAATACCGCCGGTGTCAATCAGCGTAAAGTCCCGATTTAACCAGCTGCAGTCCGCATAGATTCTGTCCCGGGTAACGCCCGGTATGTCTTTGACAATCGAAATCGGCTCTCCCGCGATTGCATTGAAGAGCGAGGATTTTCCCGTATTCGGCCGTCCGACGATAGCGACGATTGGTTTACTCATTTCCTTCTCCTTTTAAAAGCGCAAGGCGTTCAGCCTTTGTGAAATTTCTCCGTTGCAAGCTCATAGGCACTGCCGCCGCCCATGTAGCTGTATTCCCTGTCATTGATTGCATCCACCAGGTCATCTCCGCCCATGCCGATGATGACACAGGGGACGCCCAGCTCCCGCTCGAGATCCGCGCGCGTCATATCATCGAGGAGCACTTCCTCGCCGCTGCGAAAGACGCATTGCGGCAATAAGAGGCGGTCGCCGAGCGGCTTATCCCGCAGTCCGTCCAGAATATCGCGCCCGGTCAGAAGCCCGGTCACTGTGATTTTTTCACCGAAGAAATGATTCTCCAGCGGATAGAACAGGATCTTTTTTGCGGAGAGCTTATCCCCGATGCGCCTTAGCTCCCGCTGCAGAGAGGGCGCGGCAAGCAGACCGCTGAAGGTGCTCACGGTCTCTGTCTCGGCAGACGGCACGACGCTTTGAAGCGCCTCGCTGATCTCCTCGTGCAGAAGGGTCAGCATGCCGACACCGTTTTCAAGCTGTGGGTAACCGTCATAGCGGGAGGGCTCCGGCAGCGGCCGCCCCGCGGTCAGATAAAATTCATCCGAGGCCTGAACAAAGTGGATGCCGCACTTTTCCATGGCACGGCGCTGTGTCTCTTCTATAATATCGATGGCTTCGGCGCAGTCCTCGGGTCCGAGAAGCTCAAGTTTCTCCAGCTTGTCGCGATAGTTCGTGAGCCCGACCGGCACCACCGAGACCGACTGCATGAGGGGCGCATAGCGGAGTAAATCCGTGAGACTGCGGCGCAACTCATCCCCGTCGTTATAGCCCTTGCAGAGCACAATCTGCCCGTTCATCTGTATGCCGGCTTCATAGAGCTTATCGAGATAGCGCAATTTTTCGCCCGCAAAGCGATTTTTCAGCATGCGCACACGAAGCGAGGGATTGGTCGTATGGACAGAGATATTGATGGGCTCCAAACGATATTTTATGATGTGCTCAATATCCGCGTCCTTCATATTGGTGAGAGTCACATAGTTTCCCTGGAGGAAACTGAGACGCGAGTCATCGTCCTTAAAATAAAGGGTGTCTCGCATTCCGCCCGGCATCTGATCGATAAAGCAAAAAATACAGCCGTTCGAACAAGAGCGATATTCGCTCATCAGGCCGTTTTCAAAAACCAGACCCGGATCCTCGCCGCCGTTTTCTATCTCGTATTCCCACTCCTCCCCGTCCGGCTTTAGGACGAGCAGGGTGATCACTTCCGCACTCACCTGGTAGCGGTAGTCAAAAACATCGGCAACCGCTTTTCCGTTTACTTCCAACAGGCGGTCTCCCGCCGCAATTTCCAACTCCGCTGCGGCGCTCCCAGGCTCCACGGCGGCGATGACATGACCTAAATTTTCCGCCACAATCCCACTCCTTTGCTTTCTCGCATTTTACATGAATTAGCCCTGCTTTGCAACGCGACCTTGCGGCAAAGAATCGAAAATGCTATGATTTAGAAAATATGCCATGTCTCAGTAAGACCATGCTATTTTTTAGAAGGAGAACGAAGAAAGATGTCAAATCAGTCCACTGAAAACAATCGTCTTCCCGTTGCGCCGCTGAAAATCGCAGCACTTGAGAGCTGCCGCGATCTCGCGGAAAAAGTCAACGCGCATCTTGTACGCATGCGCGCATCCGGCGAGGAAGAGACAGAGGAGCGCCGTCGCTCCCTCCACTACCGCGGCTATGACGCCGATTCCTATCTCCTCTCCATCAGCTGCCCGCGCTTTGGCACCGGCGAAGGCAAGGGTGTCATCAACGAGTCCGTCCGCGGCTCCGACCTCTTTGTCATGGTCGATGTCACCAACTATTCGCTGACCTATAAAGTGGACGGCAACGAGAACCACATGTCTCCGGACGACCACTTCCAGGATTTGAAGCGCATCATCGCGGCGGGCGGCGCAACGGCGCACCGCGTGAATGTCATCATGCCCTTCCTCTACGAGGGCCGTCAGCACAGAAGAACCAAGCGGGAGTCCTTGGACTGCGCTTACATGCTGACCGAGCTCGCAAACATGGGCATCGAAAACTTCATCACCTTTGACGCCCACGATCCGCGCGTGCAGAATGCGACTCCGCTCTCCGGCTTTGATAATTTCATGCCGACCTATCAGTTCATCAAGACCTGCTTCTTAAACATTCCGGATCTGAAGGCCGACAAGGAAAACCTCATGATTATCAGCCCCGACGAGGGTGCAATGGACCGCGCAATCTACATCTCGAACATACTCGGTGTCGACACCGGCATGTTCTACAAGCGCCGCGACTACTCGAAGATTGTCGACGGCAGAAATCCGATTGTCGCACACGAGTTCCTCGGCGCAAGCGTGAAGGACAAGGATGTGCTGATCATCGACGATATGATTTCTTCCGGCGAGAGTATGCTCGACACCGCAAAGAATCTGAAGGATCGCGGCTGCAGACGCGTCATTGTATGTGCGACCTTCGGTCTTTTTACGAACGGTGTGAAGAGCTTCCGCGAGAAGTACGATGCCGGTATCATCGACTATGTCTGCACGACCAACTTAAACTACCGGAGACCGGAACTCCTCGAGGAGCCTTGGTATCTGGAGGCGGATATGAGTCCTTATCTCGCTTATATCATCGACAGCATCAATGCGGACACCGCATCGAGCGACAAGCTCTCTTCTACGCAGAAGATTCAGGACTTCCTGAAGAACCTGCAGAATGAGGACTACCAGTACTTCGGCTCGGTAATCGAATAAAGCAAACATGAGGAGCTTACCCGGATATTTTTTCGGATAAGCTCCTTTATTATGATTATTTATCGCTCGGTTCCCAAACCTGCTCCTGACTCATACCTTCCAGCACAATATGACCTTCCTTGAGTAATGCGCCGCCGCAACCATCAACTCGTTTTGTTCCCGCAGCATAAAACTCTCCATCCAGATTCATCACACTGTTTAGCATGGTACTCATTGCCTGATCTACCGGAACCGGCACAATCTTATGACCTTTACTTTCTAGTATTCGTCTCGTATCTTCGGAAATCCCGTACTCCAGCTCCAGTCCCTGCGACCTTGTCAAACAGTTAACATAGGGAGCATTTACCAACTGCTCCGGCGTCATGTGAAAATCAATCGCATTGACGATACCTTGCAGTGTACCAGTAATGATTCTTGGACCGCCCGCAGCACCGATGGCAAGAAATGGCTTTCCATCCTTAAATACGATGCTTGGTGACATACTGGAAAGCGGGGTCTTGCCGCCTTGAATCGCATTGGCACTGCCGTAAGCCAGCCCCTGACTCGTCATGGCGCCTACTGCAGCCGAGAAATCGGACATTGCATTATTCAATACGAATCCCAGTCCTTCAACAACAATTCCACATCCAAACCAGTCGCGAACTGTCTGCGTCTGTGAGACTGCATTGCCTTCTTTGTCCATGACGGAAAAGTGCGAGGTGTTTCCCGGATACTGTT
>CAUVLB010000100.1:0-4792 GCA_963552595.1 uncultured Stomatobaculum sp.
TTTTCCGCTTTCTTTTTCTTCTATCCTATGACTGCCCCTATGTTTCGCCGAACGGCGCCTCTCTGCGAAGCGTCTCCGCAGCTTCACTTCCTCTCGCTTTCATTGAAGTCCCGCGCCTCCCGGCTCTCGCGCTCTTTGAAGCGCTTGCGGCAAGCCTTCAAACACGCATCACGCCGTTTTATCACCGTACCGCCTCTGCGTCACCCGATTCCGCTGTCTCTCCGAACACCTCCTTCCTCCGCTGCGCTACATGCCGAAGGGCAGCAAAAAAGGCGGCGGACACAGGGTCCGCCGCCTCTCATTGAGGGTGGGTAAAATATGTGAATCCGATACTCCGGGTTCTGCGCTTTTCTTATGCTTCCTTGCCGAAGAAGAGCTCGATATCGTCCTCGACGGAGCCGATGCCGGCAATGCCGAAGTTGTTGACCAAAACGTTTGCGACATTCGGGGAAAGGAAGGCCGGAAGCGTCGGTCCGAGGTGGATGTTCTTCACGCCGAGGTAGAGGAGCGCGAGGAGCACGATGACTGCCTTCTGCTCGTACCAAGCGATGTTGTAAGCAAGCGGAAGCTTGTTCACGTCGTCAAGTCCGAAGATCTCCTTCAGCTTGAGAGCAATGACCGCCAGCGAATAGGAGTCGTTGCACTGACCTGCGTCGAGCACGCGCGGAATGCCGCCGATGTCGCCGAGATCCAGCTTGTTGTACTTGTACTTCGCGCAGCCCGCGGTCAGAATCACTGCGCCCTTCGGCAGCTTCTTTGCGAACTCGGTGTAGTAGTCACGGCCCTTTGCTCTGCCGTCGCAGCCTGCCATCACGACGAACTTCGTGATTGCACCGCTCTTCACCGCATCCACCACCTTGTCTGCGAGTGCAAAGACCTGTGCGTGCGCGAAACCGCCGACAATCTTTCCGGTCTCAATCTCGGTCGGCGGCGGGCACTGCTTCGCCTGCTCGATGATGGGGCTGAAATCCTTGACCTCGCCGTAAGCCGCATCGATGTGCTTTAAGCCCGGGAAACCGACACAGCCGGTGGTCCAGACTCTGTCCTTATAGCTGTCCTTCGGCGGAACCAGGCAGTTCGTGGTCATGAGGATGGGGCCGTTGAAGCTCTCAAACTCCTCCTTCTGCTTCCACCAAGCGTTGCCGTAGTTGCCCGCGAAGTTCGGGTACTTCTTGAAGAAGGGATAGTAGTGTGCCGGGAGCATCTCGGAGTGCGTGTAGACATCGACACCCGTGCCCTGGGTCTGATCGAGCAGCATCTCGAGGTCCTTCAAATCATGGCCGGAAATCAGGATAGCCGGATTCTTGCGGACACCGATGTTCACCTCGGTAATCTCCGGGTTGCCGTAGGTGCCGGTATTTGCACCGTCCAGCAGTGCCATGCCCTCGACACCGTACTTACCGGTCTCAAGCGTCAGCGCAACGAGATCGTCGACCGAGAGGCTGTCGTCCAGGGTCTTAGCAAGCGCCTCCTGCAGGAAGCGATCCACTTCCTCGTTCTCACGGAGCAGGGCATTTGCGTGCTTCGTGTAAGCCGAAAGACCCTTGAGTCCGTAGGTGATGAGCTCGCGAAGGGATCTCACATCCTCGTTCTCGGTCGCGAGAACGCCGACTTCCGCCGCTCTCTCCGGATAAGCGCTCTCCGGGATTTCCTCGGTCGCAGCGAGCGGAAGCTTCGAAGCATCGGAAAGCTCCTTGCGGAGTTCGTCGCGACATGCGAGGGTATCCGTAATGCGCTTCTCAATCGCCTTGCGATCGAAGTTCGCGTTCGTGATTGTGATGAAGAGGTTCATCGACACGAGGTGATTCACCTCTGCCGCTACCGGCTTGCCCTCTGCTCTGAGTGCGGTCGTAACCGCAGAGAGACCCTTGGTCACATAGATCAAAAGATCCTGCGCTCTTGCGACATCGAACTTCTTGCCGCAGACACCCTGTACGGTGCAAGCCTTGTTGCCCGCAGTCTCCTGACACTGATAACAAAACATTTTAGCGTCCATTGATATCCTCCTGTTTTCATATGAACCGGAGCGACTTGCTCCGTGCTTATGCTCTTTACAGGAAAGATAGTATCACGCGACGACGCCGAATTCCGTTGCTATAGCAACGCCTTTTCGTTTTGTTTTGCATTTTTTTCCATACGCAGGAGCAGGATTAAAAGCACCGGAATGCAGATCAGAGAGGCAAGATTCACCAGCGTAGTCGCGAGTTCACCGTCAAAGCCGGGCGGCAGGGTGCCCGAGAAATTGTTGACCAGGTGAACCAGGAAGGGCCAGATGAGCTTTCTCGTCTTTGCGTAGAGGTAGCCGAGGATGAGTCCGATCAAACAGGTGTAGACCGCCTGCACAAAAATACCGTGCCATATGCCAAAGAGCAGCGCCGAGAGCAGGATGGCCGCGCGCTCGCTCTGAAAGCTACGCTCAAAGAGATGGAACACAAGGCCGCGGAACAGGAGTTCTTCGACCAGCGGGCCTATCACAGAGACTGTGAGGAGCATCCAGATATAGTCGCCCTGTTCAAAGGCTCCCATCTCGCTGTTAAAGGTGTCATAGCTTGCCTGCAGCGCCGGGATTGAGGACTGAATGACCTCCGCGAAGTTAAGCCATAGCAAGGACACACCGCCCGCGCCGAGGCCTACCAAGAGCATCTGCACGGTACCGCCGAGCGGATGAAACGCAAGGCTTGCCGGTTTTTCCGGATAGCCGCGCTTGATGCGCTTCCAGAGCCAAAAATAAAAGAGACTCAATAGGCAGGCGGAGCAGGTGTAACCCAAATTGCTGTTGGCTTCTAGATAACTTGCGCTCACACCGGCCGCCTCGAGTATATACTCCGAGAGAATTGCCAGAATTGCATCGATATAGGCATAGCTGTAAGCCAAGAGCAGCACACAGAGAATCAGTCCGAAGGCGCGCGCCTTTCCCCCCGCCCTCATTGTTCCATGACCTCGCCGACCACATAGGCCGAGGTATAAAAGTGAGACTCATCGACCTCAAGCCCCCTGCGCTCCGGTTTCTGCCGAAACTCCTTCGGCGTATACTGGCTTGAATTCGTGAGGAAGAGGAAATTCTTGCCCTCGCGAAGCAGCCACTCGACAAACTCGCGCACCCCGGGGAGTATCAAATTCCCGTGGTATATCACGCCGTTCATGTCGCAGATAAAGCCTTCTTTCTCTCGTAACATGACTCTTGACTTCTCCTTTCAAAAGAACGATACCCGCGCCTTGGCCCCGCGCGGGTATCCTTGTGTTCAGGCGTTCCGGCACTTCTCCCAATACGCCCGCATCTTGTTAAAACTGTCCTCGCTGATCACGTGTTCCACCAAACACGCCTCCTCTTCGGCGGTCTCCGGCGAAATGCCGATTTCCTCGAAGAGCTGACGGAAAAACTCGTGCTTCTCAAAGGTCTTCGCAGCGGCACTTTCGCCGATCTCCGTGAGCTGGATGCGCCAATCTTCACGGTGAATATAGCCCTCTTCCTCCAGCTTTTTGAGAGCAACCGAGACACTCGGTTTCGAGAAGTTCATGAGCTCCGCGATGTCGGTGGGGCGGCAGGCGCCCTTCTCCTTGATGATGCGAAGTATGCTCTCCAAATAATCTTCGCTCGACTTGCCAAGTTCGTGCTTTTCCTGACTCATGCCGCCTCCTTTGCGCTGACTTTAAAAAACCGAAGCCGTAAGGCCGGCTCCGGTAGAGTTTCCGTTAACTAACAAAATAGCACAGCGGCGGACTTGCGTCAAGCCGCCTCAGTCTTCCCTGTCCTCCTTGTCATAGATGTTGAGCGGACGCGCATCCCGGCGGAATACCCGAACGGCAAGCCAGGGCAGACCCTCTGCCTCAAAGAAGGCACGCATGTGGCGCACGGTCGCATCAAAATCCCAGGCGATGAAATCGAGATAGCCGCTGAAAATGCCGGTTGCCCCGCCGATGAAACTGCAGCACTCTGCGCCCTCGGGCGTCTCCATATGCGCCTTTGCCCTGTCCCTGAGCGCTAAGATTTCCTCCGAGCGATTTTCTCCGCGGAACCCGGCGAGCGGGTAGGTGAAGAAGCCGGCCACCGCACCGTCTGCCTGTAACTCATTGACCATGCGATCCTCGCCCTGCAGGTACTCGCTGACCAGGGTCGGGCAGAGACTTGCGCCCGAGATGGTGTCGAGACGATAGTCGGCATTCGGGTCTTCGCTCGGATCTAAGCTGTAAAAGGTATAATTTTCCGCAATGACTTCCTCCGCCGTGATATCGAGCTTCACACCGCGCCGCGAAAGCTCCTCCGGAAGTTCGGAGAGCAGGCAGGACTTTCCCGCAGCGGGTGCTTTCAACACATCAAAGCTACGAATGTAGCGCATATTGACGAGTTCGCCGAGCAGCTGATCCGTGAGCGTCGTTAAGAGCCACCAGACCCTTCCCTCATCTTCCTCGAGAAGGGGAAGGAGCTTCTCGCAGTAGACCGCTACACCGTAGCGGTCGCCCTCTCCCTGCTCGAGCCAAACCTGTACGTCCTCGCCCCGAATCGCTCCCTCGCCCGCATCGAGCGCAAGACCGCTCATGCGCTGCCGTCCGACCAGGATATTCCAGTGTTCCGTCACCTCTGCGGGCACATGGCGCTGAAAATAGCAGTCCTCGAGGAGCACTTCGATGCTGCCCTCAGGGGTCAGGATGAGTTCATATTTTTCGCCGTTAAAGCCGAGTTCAAAGGCCTGATTCTCAAGGGCCTCGCGCAGAATGTCACCGCATTTCTCAATCAGCTCATCACCGCGCACATGTTCCGTGTCCTCATCCATGATGCGGCGGAGCTCCGCTT
>CAUVLB010000101.1:0-4758 GCA_963552595.1 uncultured Stomatobaculum sp.
GGAAATTGAGATCGGTTTTCCGGCGGCCTCTCAGATTGAGTTCGACTTCCTCCGTCTGCTCGCACTGCGGAAGATGATTCCGTCGGATGTGCATGTCCAGGTGCTCACGCAGTGCCGCGAACACCTGATTCGCAGAACCTTTGAGGCAATCGAAGGCATCCCGAACCCGATTGTGCACATCTACAATTCGACCAATACCCTGCAGCGCGACGTGGTTTTCCACGCGAGCCGCGAGGAGATCAAGCAGATTGCCATAGACGGCGTCAAGACGGTCAAGGCCTGCATGAAAGAATTCGGGCGCGACGACATCATACTCGAGTACTCCCCGGAGAGCTTCATGGGGACGGAGCTCGACTTTGCGCTCGAGGTATGCGAGGCGGTTCTCGATGAGTGGGGCATGGCGACCCCGGAGAAGAAGGTCATCATCAACCTCCCGCTCACGGTCGAGATGAACACGCCGAATGTGTACGCCGATCAGATTGAGTGGATGGTGCGCCACTTTAAGAACCGCGATTCGATTGTGGTCAGTGTGCATCCGCACAACGACCGCGGCACCGGTGTCGCGGCAACCGAGCTCGCCTTACTTGCGGGCGCGGACCGCGTTGAGGGTACGCTCTTTGGAAACGGAGAGCGCACCGGCAACGTGGACATCCTGACCGTGGCTTACAACATGTATTCGCAGGGCATAGAGCCGCATCTCAACATCTCGAACGAGAAGGAGATTGCGGAGGTCTATGAGCGCTGCACGAAGATGAGCATACCGCCGCGCCATCCCTATGCGGGCGAACTGGTCTTTACGGCCTTCTCCGGCTCTCACCAGGACGCAATCAACAAGGGTCTGCAGGCCATGCGGGAGCGGAACAATCCGTATTGGCAGGTGCCCTACCTTCCGATTGACCCGAGCGATATCGGCAGAGTCTATCAGCCGGTGGTGCGCATCAACTCCCAGTCCGGCAAGGGCGGTGTGGCCTTCATCATGGATACCTTCTACGGCTTCCGTCTGCCGAAGGGCATGCACAAGGAGTTTGCGGACATCATCCAGGCACTCTCCGAAAAACAGGGTGAAATTGCGCCGGAGGAGATCTACGCAGAGTTCTCCCGCGCTTATCTGGACCGCAAGGAGCCCGTACATTTCAAGAAGTGCGTGATTTCGGACAACGGCCTCGAGGAGGGCGAGTTCTCGACCCGCGCTGTCTGCACCTACACGCTGAACGGCGAGGAGCGGACTTTCGAGGGTGTCGGAAACGGACCGATTGACGCGGTGCGCCACGGTCTTTCGGAGGCTCTGGGCATTGAAATTCGCGTTCTCGACTACTCCGAGCACGCGCTGCGTCAGGGCTCCAACGCACAGGCGGCTTCCTACATCCACATGCTGGATGAAAAGAGCGGGCGCGCAACTTACGGCGTCGGTATTTCGAGCAATATCACGAGGGCTTCGCTCCGCGGTATCTTCTCCGCGGTGAACCGCCTGTTTTACTAAAGAAACTGTACTTACATACAGCCCGGCGTGCTCCGGGCTGTTTCCATAGGAGGGGATGCGGATGAACGTGGTTTATGTCTCCAATGAGGCATATGCGCAGCACTTTGCGGTCTCTATGGCCTCGCTCTGCGACTGCAATCCGGACGAGGAGGCGCTCAATATTTACCTGCTCGACACCGGCATCCGGACAGAGACCGCGGAACGGCTCAGAGGTCTCGCGGCGGATTTCGGGCGGGTGCTGACGCTGATCCCCTGTCGGAATCTTGAGGAGCGCTTTCCGGAGCGGCCGGACACGGGGCGCTTTGATTTGAGTACCCTGGGGCGCTTTTTTCTGGGAGAACTCCTGCCGGAAACGGTGGAGCGCGTGCTCTATCTGGACTGCGACACCGTGGTGCAGCGGAGCCTGCACCGCATGTATCAGTCAGAGCTCGGCGGGAAGCTCCTCGCCATGGCGGAGGAGCCTAGCATATACCACGAGGTCAAGGCCTATTTGGGCATAGAGCCGGAGGCCCCGTATTTTAACGCCGGGGTCATGCTGGTGGATCTCGCGCGCTGGCGGGCGGAGGATATCGGCAAGCAGCTGCTCGCCTATTACGCGGAGATTGCGCCCTACTGCCTCTTTCAGGATCAGGATGCCATCAACGGGCTCCTCAGAGGGCGCGTTGCCGTGCTGCACCCGAAGTACAATTTCATCACCAACTACCACTACTTCTCCTATGCGGCGCTTGAGGTTTTCTCGCCCGCTTACCGTGCAATCGGGGAGCGGCGCTTTCAAAAGGCCAAGCGATCTCCGGCCATAATCCACTATGCGGGAGACGAAAGGCCGTGGCGGCAGGGCGCCCATAACCCCTACGGCCGCGCCTATGTGACTTACCTTGCGCGCACGCCCTATCGCATGGCCAAGCCAGAGGGCGGGAAGAGAGTGTATCTCTTCTGCTATCATCTTATGAATCTCATGACACGTTTCTTCCCCTCGTTTCGCTTTGCGCTGGGGCGGCGCTATGTGAGAAAGAGCGCGGAGGAGAGAAGACGGAAGATGCGGGAGGCGGCACATGCGTAAAAAGACAGCGGCCATTATCGTAAACTATAACGACAGCGAGACGACCGTCGCGCAGCTTTTGCGCATCCGTGACTACGCGGCGCTCGATGCGATCATTGTGGTAGACAATGCGTCGACGGATCACAGTTTGGAAGCGCTCCGCGCGGAAGAGGGCGGGAAGGTCGCGGTGCTTTCGGCAGAGAAGAACGGCGGTTACGGCGCCGGCAACAATCTAGGCATTCGCTGTGCGGCGGAGCGGGGCTTTACCTACGCGCTGATTGCGAATCCGGATGCCGAGTTTACGGAGGACTGCTTGCGGGGCTTGGTTCGGGCGCTCGAAAAGAACCCGAGTCTCGCGGCGGTTGCGCCGGTGCAGATCAATCCCTCGAAAGCGCCGGGCGCGGAGCGGCCGGGGAGCCGCGCCAATGTGCTCTCCGGCGCGGCGGCGTTTCCCCTGCGGGGCTGGTTTGCGGATCTCCTGGAGGCGGGACCGGTCGCGCGGCGGCTGTTCACGCCTCTTTTGCACTATCCGGAGCGGCACTACCGCGCAAAGCTCGCACGGGTTGACTGCGTGCCGGGCTCGCTCCTCATGGTCGACATTGCGTCTTTTCTCTGCGCCGGCGGCTACGACGAGCGCGTATTTCTCTATGAGGAGGAGTATATCCTCGGACAGAGACTCCGAAAGATAGGCGCAAAGACTGCGCTTTTAACGACCAAGCACTATGTACACCGCCACGCGGCGAGCATAGGCAAGAGTTACCGCCGGGCACTTGACCGGCAGAAGCTCCGGGAGGATGCGATGCGCTTTTACTTCCGGCACTACCTCGGCTGCAAGCGGCCGCAGCTCCTCTTTGCGGAGCTCTGCTTTCTGCTGATACGGCTGGAGATTTATTTGACGGGCGGAGGAAGATGAACGGAATCGGCAGTTTTTTAATCGGGAACGATCAAAATCTGGCAAAGCGCAATGTGCTCTGGAACATGGTCGGTTCCTTTATCTACGCGCTGACCAGCATGCTGCTCGGCGCGGTGGTCACCAGAAGTCTCGGTGCGGCCTCGGGCGGTATTTTCTTCTTCGCCTTCTCGACCTTCGGACAGCAAATTTTTATCGTCGCCTACTTCGGCATGCGGCCCGTGCAGGTGACGGATGCGGGAGAGCAGGGGACCTTCGGCGAATACCGGGCGTTTCGTCTGCTGAGCTGTGCGGCCGCGGCTTTGGCAACCCTCTTTTACGGACTCTTCCTCACCGCGCCCGGCGAGGCGCGTACCGTACTCTTTCTGACCGCGGGCTATAAAATCCTGGACGGCTTTGCCGACTGCTACGACTCCGAGTTTCAGCGTCAGGGAAGACTGTATCTCGCGGGAAAGAGCAATGCCTTTCGCACCCTGGGGAGCGTGGCGCTCTTTTTACTCCTGCTCTTTACAACGCGCTCGCTGACGGCGGCCTGCCTTGCGGCACTCATCGGTCAGGCAGGGATGATACTGCTCTGCTGCGTCGCACCGATCGTCTGCCTCCCGAAGGTGAGGCGGGAACGCAGACGGGGCTACCTTCGCCGCCTCTTTGCAAAGAGCCGCTGGCTCTTTCTCGGCGCCTTCTTGGATCTCTACATATTTGCGGCTTCGAAGTACGCGGTGAATCGCTATCTCACGGAGGCGGATAACAGCTACTATACGACCATTTTCATTCCGACCTCGGTCATTAACCTCATGTCGAACTTTGTGATACGTCCGGTTCTTACCCTGCTCTCGGAGGCGAGAGAGGCGGGAAGAAAGAGAGCCTTCCTCTCGACGGTCGGAAAGATTGCTGCCCTCATCCTGGGGCTTACGCTTGCGGGGAGCCTGGCGGCCTGGTTTCTCGGCATCCCGGTGCTCTCGCTCCTGGTCGGCGCGGAGGCCGGCAAGGCGCTTCAAGGGCTTCGGACGGAACTTTTGCTTGTGATTCTGGGCGGCGGCTTTTATGCGCTCTTAAATCTGTTATACTATTGTTTGGTAATCCTCGAACGGCAGCGCAGTATTTTCCTGATTTATGTGCTCGGCACGGGACTCGCCTGGGTCAGCGCGGAGCAGGGGGTGCGTCATCGGGGACTGTTCGGCGGCGCGCTCTCTTACTGTGGCATGATGGCGCTGCTCACCCTGCTCTTCGCCGCGGCAACGCTTAGCGCGGTGCGGCAGGATCGGAAATTAAAGGGGGAGGCTTGAGCATGGAAGAGAAGAGAGCAAAGGCGGATGTCATTATTCCGGT
>CAUVLB010000102.1:0-4755 GCA_963552595.1 uncultured Stomatobaculum sp.
CAAAAGCTAAATTCACCGCAAATAGCAGTAAGTTCCCGACCACCGCGCGCGGAAGTCCGAAGCTCCGAAGGAAGGGTGCAAACAATGGGTTTCCCATCAGTATGAGCTCCGTATCCAAATGAACATTTCGGAAGCAGCGCGTCACCAGAATGACGCCGAGCGCAAAGAAGACGGGGAACACCAAACCGAGGGCCTCATCCCGCGCAAGCGTCCAATGCGCCGCGAGGAACTCGGTCAGAAGCACGCTGAAGAGACCGAAAAGCGCCGCCGAAAGAATGAGCAGGGGTGAATTTAAATCACGCACAAAAAAGAAACCGAGGGCTATGCCGAGTAAAACCGCGTGACTCACCGCATCCGCCGTCATCGAGAGGCGTCGAAGCACCAGAAAACAACCCGGAACACCGAGGCAGAGTGAGGTGCTGAGCAGCACCAAAATAACATCCCTCATCCCCTCTCCTTTCCGAGGCGAAATAAAAACGCCGCAAGTGTAAAAGCGCCCATACACAGTATGATCATGGGACCGGTGGAAATTCCGGCAAAAACCGTGCTCACGGCGCAGCCGAGCAGTGCACTCAGCACCGCACTCAGGGCGGCAACGAGTAACACCCCGGGAAGTGTCTTCGCGCACTGCGAGGCCGCGACACAGGGCAGCAGCAAAAAGGCGGAAATGAGCACCGCACCGACCGTTCGTATCCCTAGGGCAATGACGGCGACTGTCAAAAACAACATGACCGCACCCATGAGCCGCTCCGAGATGCCGAGCGAGACCGCAAATCCCGGGTCAAAGCTCGCGTACTTAAGCGGCCTAAGAAAGAAAAATAAGAGGGCGGCGAGCACTACGGCGCCGCAGAGTAAGAGTAAGACATCCCGCTTCGTCATAAAGGCCGCCGAGCCGAAAATATAGACCCGAAGCCCCGACTGCGAGGCATTGCGAAAGGCCGGGTTTCCCTGAATAAAGGTCTTTAGCACCATGCCGAGTCCGAACATTCCCGCGAGTACCGTGGCGAGCACGGCATCCGGCGCGAGCTTTTTTTCACCCTGCAGCCAGAGGATCAGAGCATAGGAAACAGCCGCACTGACGGCGGCACCGAGGCAGAGTATCAGCGGATTCCGACTTCGAAACAAGATAAAAAAGAGCACCACCCCCGGGTAGGAGGCGTGCCCCAACGCGTCGCCGATTAAGCTCTGTCCCCGGTATACGCTGAAGCAGCCTATCACCGCGGCAATCGCGGCAAGCAGCGCGGCTCCGCTCGCGACCACCCAAAAATCATAGGATAATAATAGTCTCATCACCGCCACTTCTCCGCCTGAAAAACCTCGCCGTAGCACTGCCGCATGGCATCGCTCACCACGACCTCCCGCGCCTCTCCCGCCGCTTGCACCGTGCCGCCGTCCAGGAGTACTGCGCGGTCAAAGTAGCGTGTAATCGTGTGGACATCGTGGTGCACGGCAACCACACTCTTCCCCTCGCTCACGAGACTTGCGAGCTTCTCCATGATGGCGCGCTCACTCCGGTAATCCACCCCGGCGAGCGGTTCATCCAGAAAAAACAAATCCGCATTCTGTACCAAAGCGCGCGCCAAAAAGACGCGCTTTTTTTGACCGCCCGAAAGCTCCGAAATCTGACGATTTTTAAGCTCCGTGAGCCCCAGTTCTTCGAGCGCCTGCTCAACCCGCTCCCGCTCCGCCTTACCGGGCTTCCGAAACCAGCCGAGCGAAAAAAAGAGCCCCATCTCCGCAACGCCCTGCACGGTAATCGGAAAATTCCAGTTCACCTCTGCGCTCTGCGGCATGTAGGCGAGACGCGAGCGAACCTTGTCTAGAGTCTCGCCAAACAGTTCCACCGTCCCGCTCTTTGGCTTTAGAAAACCGAGCATGGTCTTTAACAGTGTGGACTTTCCGGCGCCGTTCGGCCCGATCAAGGCTATTCTCTCTCCCGCAGGCAGAGAAAAAGCGACGTCTCTGAGCACCGTCCGCTTTCCGTAACCTGCAGACAGCTGATGCACTGCGACCGCCGCTCTCTCTTCGTTCATTCTTTTCTCCTCGCGCTTATTTTAAATGCTCCGCAATCAATTTCACATTGTGTTCCACCATCGTGATATAGGTATCGCCCTCCTCGCCCTTTTGCGCGAGAGAATCACTGTAGAGTTCCGCATTGCCGCCACTCACCACTTCTACTGTAAAGCCGCGCGCCGCACAGCTCTCCTTGAGCTTCTCCATACGCGCCGGATCTGTCGTGGACTCCGCAAAAATCGCCTTGATTTTGTGCGCGACAATAAAGTCCGCTGTCTCCGCCATGTCGTTCGTCGAGAGCTCCGCATCGGTGCTGACGCCCTGGGGCGCCTTTACTTCAATGCCGTAGCGATTCGAGAAATAGTGGAAGGCATCGTGCGGGGTCACCAGAATACGGCTCTCCTCCGGTATTTCCGCCAGTGCTTCGCGGATTTCCTCATCCAGAGCATCCAGCTTTTTCCGGTATGCCTCTAAGTTTGCCTGAATCTCCTTCTCGTGCGCCGGGAGCTTTTCTATCAGCGCCTTGGCTGCCTCGTCGCAGGCCTTCTCGTAGAGCTTTACGTCAAACCAGAAGTGCGGATCTGCCGCGTTTGCTGCAAGCCCCATACTGCTGTCGGCCGCAAGAATATCATCCTCCGTAAAGGAAGCCGTGACCGCACGCCCCTTGACCGCCTCGAGCAATTCCGTCATGTGGCCCTCAAAGTGAAGGCCGTGGTAGAGAACAAGCTCCGCATTCTTAAACTTCTCCTGATCTTCCGGTTTTGCCTCATAGCTGTGCGGATCCTCACCGGCCGGGATAACCAGCGCAATGTCGGTATACTCGCCGGCAAGCTGCTCCGTCATATCCTGCAGGAAGGTTGTCGTAACCGTCACCTTGAGCTTTCCTTCCTCTGCCTTTGTCCCCGCCGTATCGCTCTTCTGACCGCAAGCCCCCAATGCCAGTAACGCGAGAAACGCAAGACCGAACTTACGCAACTTTTTCTGAATCACTTGAACACTATTCACTTCTCTTTCCTCCGTTTTAACATTTATTAGTCTTAGCTAATCTATTTACACTTAAGATAGCATGGACTAACTATAACCGCAAGTCTTTTTCTCCCGATTTTTTGACAAAAAGGAGTGACCCTTTCAAAAAGAAAGAATCACTCCTTTTTCACTTGAATTCTGTATTTTAATAATGCGCTTCCTTGGCGAAGGGGGTGTCAGACTTCCATGCCTGTAAGGCGGCAAAACAAGGCAGGCGCCCCAACTGACAGATTAGGCCTGTGACGCAAAGAAACTCGTTAAATTCTATATTTTGCAATGATACCGTCTTTGCAAAGCAGATACTGCGCTGCTCTTTCCGCAAACAGCTTGTTACGCGTGCGGAATTTGCCTGCCGGTTTTCGGGAAAGGGTCGTCCGGAAACCGGATTACGCTGAAGTTTCCGCGGAGTGCGGCGTAGAGCTGAAGGAGCTGCAACGCCTCGCCCGCATTTCCGTCATAATAACCGATGCGCGCATCCACCTTCCAGGGTTCAATGCGGTGCCAGGACTGGAACCAGCAGCCCTGCTCTTCACCGAGGTCTGTGAACTGTCCCAGGAGATAGCGCCCGCTCCGCTCCGCGAGTTCTAAGTACTTTTGCTCAGCGCTCGCAAGATAGAAGCCGGTCAGAACATTGAGCAGGGAAGCCGTTCCGCAGCACATGCAGACCACATTCCAGTACCCTTTGAAGTGGACTTCCGGTGCGCCCGCCGCGACGATACCGTCTATCATGCGCGCGGCAAAGTCTCCGTATGCCTCGGGCTGCTTGCGCCCGGTCTCTTTGATTCCGGACAGGAGATAAAAGAGTTTTACCGTCCCCGCAAAGCCGTTGCACATGCCGAGAAAATAAATCTGCTCCGGATTCGGAAGGCAGAAGGGGGTCAGCACCTTCTCCCCCTCCCTGTGACAGATTCCTTCTATGTAAGCGGCGCCTCGCTCCGCTGCTTCAAGAAAGGCACTCTCTCCGGTCTCCTCATAGAAGCGCGCCAGCACATAAGCTGTTCCTGCCGTCCCGTAAAAGAAGTTCGGCATCTCACCGCCGTCATCGATGCCGATATTCGGTACCGTGATGGTACGCCACTTGTAAGCACCGTCCGCTGTCTCAACGGCCTGTTCCAGCAGGCGCTTTGCCGCGAGGATTGCGAGTTCCCTCCAGTCTTCCCGCTGAAAAGCCTTTGCCTCATAGAGCAGATAGAGGGCTATACCCGCATCGTAGGAAATTCCGCCGGGCTCCCCGAGCCATTCGACACCTTTTCCGACCGGTTTGGCGAGCGCCGCAATCTTTTCAACCTCCGCAGCGGCAAACTCCAGGTATTTCTGTTCTCCCGTCGCCCTCCCGAGCTCGGTGAACACGAAGCTTAAGCCCGCCGTTCCGCTGATCGGACCTATATCGGAGCCCGGAACCCCCATGTCGGTCTGCATCTTCCTTCCCTCGTCAAAGTTTGCCAAGATGTAATCGGCGGCAAGGCAGGCATCCTCCCGCCAAGAGAGCTCTCCCGTAATTTCCGAGAGTTCCGACAAAAAGAGTATGGGCCCCGGCATACCGCTGTACACCGAAAATTCTCCCATGACCGTCTCTCCTTCCGGGTGCATGGGGTCTTCAAACCAGTGTATGCCTGCCTCCGTCCGCTCTGCATTTGCCCTGAGCCACTGTGCGACCCGCAGCGCCGCATTTAGATAATCTTCTTCCGCCGGCATCCGAAACATCGGCTTCATCAA
>CAUVLB010000103.1:0-4681 GCA_963552595.1 uncultured Stomatobaculum sp.
TTTCTCCAGAATTTCTTCCTTGTCCATCGGAACGCCTCCTTTTTTTGCCAAGTACACTTGTCATAACCATATAATAGCCATGACAAGTGTACTTGTCAATCCTAGTTTGACGAAAATCCCAGATACTTCCCGACCAGCATGAGCCCGCCGCGTGGTACGCAGTAGGCGGGGTTTCGCTCTGCCACGGCTTTCGCAACCTCCTCGTAATCCTGCCAGAGCACACTCTCCAGTTCTTCGGGCTGTAGCTTGAGAGCCTCCGTGTCCACCGGCTTTTCGTAGGCATAGACAAATGCCACTTCCTCATCCCGGAAGAGGACGCCGTAAAATTCCTTTTGATAGGAGATGCGAAACGTCCCGATCGGCTTTAAGTCAGAAGGCGAAGCCGCAATGCCGAGCTCCTCCCGAAGTTCCCGGATGGCGGAGCAAAGCGGTTCATCCCCCGCCTGAATATGCCCCGCCGAGGAGGTGTCCAGACAGGAGGGAAACGAATCCTTATTCTTACTTCGCTTCTGCAGCAGAACCTGCTTTTTACCCGCCTTTTCCCGCAGCACCCAGATATGCGCCGTGCGGTGCAGAATGCCCTCCCGATGCGCAAGCGTGCGGGACACAGTGGCGCCTGTCGGCGCTCCCGCCTCGTCGCAGATATCAAATATCTCTTCCATCTTGTTTTCCTCTGTCAGCATTTCAAGCTTTTTAGGTATTCCTTCTCTGCTACGCTAATGCGGTAGCTCTCCCGCGCCTTCTGTATTGTCTTATTGTGTGTCCACCGCGCAAGCCGCTTGTTTTCCAGATAGGGGATTGTTGCCTCCCACTGCTTTGCGAGCGCCGTTGCAAAGAACCAGGCGAGCATCATGTTTACATAATATTCCTCGGATTGCACCGCCGCAGGGATTTCCAAATATGCCGCATCAAAATCCGCATCCAGAAAATGCTGCATCAGCATCCCGATTCCGAAGCGGCAGGTATAGGTCTGTTCCGATTTTGCCCAGATGCGGAGGCGCTGTAACAGCTCCTCTTTGTGCTTTGCAAAGACCTTGGGCGAAAAAATATCGCAGACCGCCCAGTTGTCTATGAAGGGCAGAAAGGCTTCTGTCTCCTCGAGACAGCGCGCAAAGTCCTTCTCCTCCGCGATGAGGAGGGCGTGGAGCAGGTCTTCGTCGTAATAGCCGTGCGGCAAAGCCTGCAAAAACTGCCGCTGTTCCGGGTCCTTATAATACCGTTTCGCGAGCTTCCTGAGTTCCGGCACGCGGACCCCGATGATGCGCTCCGCGGGAACACCCGGTATTAACTTTTGTTGAAATGCCGCATAACCATCGTCCCGAAGCGCAAAGAGTTCTTCTCGGATATTCATAGCTTCCTCTTCGAGGCAGATTTCCCCATAGTCTTCAAACAGGATGCGGAGCCCGTTTCCCTCACAACAACAGTGATAATGCCCCGCGTACCAGCCCTCACGTATTTCCAGTCTGTCGTGAAGTGTCTGTAACCACCGTTCCGTGCTCTTATCGACCTTCTATTGATCGAGGCCGGGAAGAAAGCTCCACACAGGCTCAAAGTCAAGCGGCACCGTGTGCGAAAGGACATAGTCGACACGCCAATCTGCCGCCTTGAGCTGCCGCTCCGTATAGGCCTTGATTTCCTCGCTCGGCTGCTCGCTCTCAAACCAGCGGTAGCCGTAGCTCAGCCGATATTCCTTGTCCACGGAGTAGGCGCCGCCGATTACAAGGACGCGCTTTCCGCGCATCGTATAGATTTCCCCGTCCTTCGCAAAGAGCAAGTTCGGAAACGCGGCCTCCGCGTATACGCGCGCCCCCATCCACGGTTTCTCTTCATAGCCTTCCGCCTCCCACGGTCTCGCCTCGTGGTTTCCGTGGATGCAAAAGAGGGTGATGTCAAGCGCCGCCACCTTTTCTTTGAGTTGCCTATCCCTCTCGTCCAGAAAATAGTTGAGCCCGACATCGCCAAGGATAATCAGCACATCTTCCTTCGTCGTGTGCCGCTCGCGGCAAAACGCCGCAATGCGCGAAAAGTTTCCGTGTGTGTCGCCGGTAATGTAAAAATGCATCGCGCTCCCCCCTTCCTACCCGACTTCAACGCAAGGAGGCGTTTACGGCCTCCCGGGAAACCGCTCCCTGCGCCCCGCCCCTTTTCCTTGCGAACCGGTCCTGAGCGGCGCTATCCTTCTTTCCTCCGAAGTGCGCCTGCTGCTCACACTTTCATTTTACCAAAGTGCCGCAAGCCCTGTCAGCTTTGTTTTCCCTTTTTATCTCATCAAACCCTAAACTATACATGGCCACAAAAAAAGATTCGCGCACTGTTTTAATTTCGTGCGCGAATCTTTTTTTCTTATTTTCCGCTCTATTTCTCTATCCTGTTTTTCTATTGTTTCTCGCTATCTATTCCTGACAATTCCGCCAATTTTCCTTGTCTATACTCGTGTTTTTTCTCCTAGAATACTCTCTGCCGATATCCCCGACAAGTCCCTCGCCGTTCTTTCCGAAGACTCTCGCTCCCGTCACTTCTCATCCGCCTTAAGCACCATACGCACAATTCCGTAAACACCCGCATAGAGGATGCCCGCCACCGCCCAAATAATCCAGGACTCCTCCCAGTCCTGCCTCCAAGTGCTCCAGCCGATATAGATTGCGGTTGTGAGGCACCAGTACGCGGCGACAAAGGCTCCCATCTTTGCCTGTATGCGCTTTTTATTCTTGGCGTAATCCCCCTCTTGGAGTATAGTGTCGTAACTCTCTTTGACCGTGCTCACGCGAACAATCAGGTTTGCCCCCAGCGCAACCAGCGCGAGCAAGAGATCCACACAGAGAATCAAAACCAAGTCGCTTGACTCCATAACGCCCGCAACGAGGAGCGGAATCACCGCCACAATGCAGATTACGGTGCCGCCGGCAAGTCCCAGCGAATAGCGACTCTCGTAATCCCGCTTCTTCTCCTTCACCATGCCGCTCACACCGTATTCGGTTTCAAATGACTCCCGCTCCAAGTACTCAAAACGGCTCAATTTATTCCGATCTGTAATCTGAATGAATACACCTACCGCCGTGAGGAGCAGCAGAACCGCCAAACCGACTGCCATCGCCGGACCTTCCGTCAAGTTGTAGTCCGGACTTTCGGCGATTCCGGCAAGCAGAAGCAATGCGACCGGACTTAAGATGAACAAGCTGACCGTATTCGCGAGTCGGGGCGCTGTATCCCGCTTTGCGTTCAAAAACGCATTGGCCTCCTCCATGCTCACCCGCCGCAGCGGACTGTCTGCTTCACTCCCGTATGTTTCGACCGGGTCCCGGTTTTCCTTCTCCAGCTCATCCTTTAGAAGGTAATCCGTGCTCACGCCGAAGAGCTCTGCCATCTGAATGACCTTTTTGAGATCCGGCACCGAACCCGCGCTCTCCCATTTGGAGACCGACTGTCTCGATACCCCGAGCTGTTCGGCCAGTTCCTCCTGGGACCACCCGTTCTTCTTTCTCTCGTCTATAATCTTATCCGCCAAAATCATGTCTGTTCTCCTTCCGTTTTTGATAGCTCAAGCATGCCATTTTGCGTGCTTGCAGGCTACCAAAGCGGCTTGTCAATTTGTCAAACGGGGGTTGCGTTTCGCTTGCAGCGTGAGTTGACGGCACACCTTCTTCCCGATTCTCTGTTCCGCCGAATGAAGCTGCGGTAATACGACGGACGCCAGCTCCTTGGAGCGGCCGCTTATGTTTCGTTTTCGAGGATTTCCGCAATTTTCTCATACGTATTTCCGTTTCGTATGGTGATTTCCCTGTAAAACGCCTGCTTCATTAACTTCTTGTGATAGGTGGTTTTTAGGTACTCCGCCTCATCTAACTTTCCCCAAAACACCGCATGACGCCCGATGTACACAACTTCGTTATACAGAGTGGCTTCTTCGATAAAGTCCCGTATCTTATCCGCGTCCATACCGCAGGCGTAGAACAAAACATCTCTTCTCGCCATCTCCCCGTACCACCATGCAGGCAAGGCTTCCCGCTCTTCCAAATATTCCTCTTTTGTGAGCAGGGCAAACGGGACAGAAAAGTCATAATGCTTTTCCAAGAGCGCTCTTATATTAGAGATGCAGCTTTCTTTGTGCTCGGCACTTCCAAAAAATAAATTTCCGCTGTTACTGTAAGATGCGGGCGCTTCAAACCCCGCCGCCGCAAGTAAATCTTTGAATTCACGCATCACCACTTTATTTTTGCCGCCAACATTGATGCCGCGCAGTAAAAGAATATATCGCAAGGAAAGTCCCTCCGGGAATTCGGCTCACATAAATTACAACAATTCCTTCTCTTCTGCCATGCGGAACCGCAGAGAACTTCTGTCCCGAATGGCTTGTAAACTGTATCTTATCGATAAAAAAGAAACTTTTCAACACTTCTTACAGGGATATCCTAATATTAACTTTCACCGAAATCTCCCAGTTTCAATCACTGATTGAATATGATTATATCAGTGAATTTCCCCCTCCGTCTTCCGCCGCACGAACCAGAACCCGTTCTCTTCATAATAAAGCTCAACTCTCTGCCCGCGTATCCGGCAAACATAGCGTATCCCCGCTCCGCCCGCCTTTAAGCTTGCACAGCGGTCCACGCGAAGAATGCGGTCTATCTCATAGCTTTTTCCGTTTTCCCAGATTAGCTTGAGCGGCAACATTTTTCCGTCC
>CAUVLB010000104.1:0-4637 GCA_963552595.1 uncultured Stomatobaculum sp.
GCCGCATCCTCCCAGCGCTTCTCCTCGGCGGGCAGGGACTTCTCCTCAGTCTTCGGCGGCGTAGTCTCCGGATTTTTCCAGAGACTGTGGTCGCAGCGCCAAAAAGTCTCGCGGAGCACTTCCCGCTCGTCAAAACTCAAGTCCATGCCCTGTAAACTGCGGTAGATGCGCTCTGCCGTCATAATACGACTCTCCGAGAGAAAACGCTCGTACCAAGCGCGCCGCGTATCGCTCTCCACCTCCCGAAGGATGTCCTCATCCAGCGAATCCGCGAGGTACTCAACGGCAATATCCGCAGCCAAATCCCAGTCCTCCCGGGCGCGCGCTTCCTTGGGAACATGGTAGACATGGCGGAAGATGCAGTGCAAAAAGAGGTGAAAGCAAGTGCGCCTTAGCGCCCTCGGATCCTCTACAAAGGCCTGCATGAGATAGCGCGGCTGGTAGGCGACCGCGCTCCCGTCCGTCCCTATGTTTTGAATGCGCAAATCCATCTGCGGACGCAGCAGAAAAAAGGCGCCGCGAAGAAAGGGAAGTGCGAGTCCGAGCTCGGTCACCGTATAGTTCCATATTTTTTCGCTTGCTGCCGCTAAGGCTTCTCGATTTCCGCTCATCGTCCTGTTCTCCTCAGAGCGAAAAGTCCGTGCTCTGCTTCTGTTCCCTGCCCTGCAGGAGTTCGGCGCTTAGCTCAACGAGCTTCGCCTTCCCCGCTTCCTCGAGGGCAAAACGCCGCGCTCCCTCGGAGAGCAGTTGCTCTCGCCTGAGCCAGGTAAGTAAGGCTACGAGGCGAGCGCGGTCATGGCTTTCTGCGTAGTCCCGAAAGGCGAGCGCTGCCGCGGTCTCGCTCTCGGCCGCAAGATAAACCCTGTACTCCTCACGCCGCGCCTCCGAAAGACGGTAGGGATAACGCAAACGCCCTATCGCAATGCGGCAGGCAGGTTCCCGCTCCGCCGCCGCGGCGCGCGCAAACTGGCGGTCATACTGGTAAAAATCAATGCTTCGCCGCGTCACACACTCCCGGAAGGCATAGCCGCAGCCCTCAATTCGCGGGTGTATGGCGCGCGCCATGGTATCCTCATCAAACTCATTTAAGAAGGAGGGGAAGTAGAGTTCCGCCTCTCCGTCCGAAAGCTTCAATTCGCAGCGAAAGGCCGGTTCCGGCTCGGTGAGCAGCGCGCGCAGCGCATAAAAATTGCCCTGCGGCGCGGCGTAATGCACGCTCTGCAGGGCCTCACAGCCGCGAAAAACGCCGTCGCCGAGCTCTGTGAGCGTCTCCGAAAGCGAGACCCGAATGAGATTCGGTGAGGCGTAACAGGCAAAATCCCCGATTTCCGAGACGCTCTCGGCGATCCGCATGCTGCGCACCCCGGAGAGCTCCCGCAGCGCATTTTTGAGAATGCGCCGCACCGGCCTTCCCGCCTGCATCGCAGGGATTACAAGCTCTGCCTCGGGGTCTTGAACCCCCGCCACCGAGAGCGTTCCGTCCGCCGCTGTTTCATAAAGCAACACGGCAGTCAGCGCTCCGTAAACCGATTGATGTTGCCGGCCGCATCCAGGGTAAAGCTGCCGTTTAAAGAAATCCAATTTTCACGCTCGTGAAAGCCGCCCCGGAAGCCCTCGCGGAGACCGTTTCCGGCCGCCGTCAAGTACTGCTCCGCCGTGAGACTGCGCTCGCCTGCACGCACCTCGGCGTCTTTGTTCATGCGAACCTTGCCCGTATAGTAGAGCGCTCCGCTCTCCGCCGCGATATAGTAAGCCTTCTTTCCCTGCGGTGCGACCTTTCGGAGAACAAGCTGCTCCTCTGTCTCAAAGCCTTTTCGCAGAAAGACCCGGCTGCCGTCTTCTCGCACTTCCGAAAGCGCATAGCTCTGTCCGTCAATCGGGAAACTATCGCCGACTGCGAGCGCCTCGACCGCTTCCGCATCGTACTTGACCGCCGCATAGAGCGAAACAAAGTCCAGTTCGTAGTAGCTGCCGCAATCTTTCACGGTGGTCAGCGGGCGCGCATCGTCGCCGTTCCGGCTCACGAGATAGGGCTCGCGCAGCCGAAAGGCCTCCGTCAGCGCCTCGTAGGAAAAGCTTCCCGCACCGTTGCCGCCGCTCTGCAAGCCGGAGAACTGTGTTAAATTCTGATTGGCCGCCGCCTTTTCGCTCCGCGCATTGACGCGGTAACGGTCCGGCACAAAGCTTTTGTCACTTGTCGTCGTCTTTTTGCCGCGGCGTATGGTCGCTGCCTCCGCTGCCTGCGGGAGTGCACTCACCAGTACGGTCGCTGCCAAAAGAGAGGTAATAACTCGTCTGACTTTCATCTTCTTTTCCTCCGTCTCCTATATTAGCCCTTTCCCCCCGCAAAGCCAAATGAAACTTATGCTTCTCTCTCTCCCGCGAGCTCACGCACCACCTCGCCCGCGAGTATCAGTCCCGCGACTGCCGGGACAAATGCCGTGCTGCCCGGGATATCCCGGCGCTCGGTGCACTTCCGCTCGGTGCCGGGCGGACACACACAGTGACTCCGGCAACTAATGCTCGGATCCTCCAAGGGTCTGACCGGTGCTTCGGTCGAGTAGACCACCTTGCACTTCCGAACGCCACGCTTCTTTAACTCACGGCGCATGACGCGCGCCAGCGGGTCCACACTGGTCTTATAGATATCCGCAATCTTAAACTGAGTCGGGTCGAGCTTATTGCCCGCCCCCATGCAGCTTATGATTTTGGTATCCGCTTCTTTTGCTTGCAAAATGAGCTGAATCTTGCCGGTCACGGTGTCGATCGCATCGACCACATAGTCATACGCGCGAAAGTCAAAGTGATTTGCGGTCTCCGGCAGATAGAACATGCGGTGCATGGTCACGCGGCAGTCCGGATTGATTTCCGCCACTCTTGCCGCCGCAACCTCAACTTTATACTTGCCGATGGTCGAGCGCAGCGCGAGAATCTGGCGATTTAAATTCGTGAGACAAACCTTGTCGTCATCGATTAAATCCAGTGCGCCGACCCCGCTCCGCGCAAGTGCCTCCGCGACATAGCCGCCCACGCCGCCGAGCCCGAAAATCGCGACGCGGGACGCCTTGAGTCTCTCCATCGCCGGGATCCCGAGCAAGAGCTGGGTTCTAGAAAACTGATTTAACATGAAACCTCCGCAAGTGTCCCCGCGAGCGCACAGGCCGCCGCGGTCTTCGGTGAAGCGAGATAAATCTCTACCTTGGAGCTTCCCATTCTGCCGAGGAAATTTCGGTTATTCGTCGCGACCACGCGCTCCCCGTCCGAGAGTATGCCGCCGGTGCGCCCGCAGCAGAGTCCGCAGGACGGATGAGTAATCATGGCGCCTGCCGCAGAGAGCGTTGCCAAGGTGCCGTTCGCCTCCGCCTCCTCCCAGATTTTGCGGGAGGCCGGGGTCACTATGAGTTTCACAAAGGGCGCAATGTGCTTGCCCTTTAGAATCTCCGCGGCCGCCATCAAGTCCTCAAGCCGTCCGTTTGTGCAGGAGCCGAGAAATACCTGGTCAATGGCCACGGGTTCCAGGTCGCGAATTGCTGCGACATGGTCCACATTCGAGGGCAGCGCCATGACGGGCACAAAGTCCTCTGCGCGGTATCGGAGTACACGCGCACAGGGCGCATCCGCATCGCCCGCCAAGGCGCGATCTGCTTCGGTGAGTTTGATGCCGAGATATTCCGCTGTCTTCTCATCCGGCGCAAAGAGCGCGCACTTTGCCCCCGCCTCTATGCCCATGTTTGCCATGGTCATGCGGGAAGAGAGGCTCATCTCTTCCACTGTGTCACCGGTAAACTCGAGCGCGCGGTAGGTTGCGCCCGCCGCCGTTAAGTCCCCGATGATGCGGAGTATCACGTCCTTCGACATCACGTTTGCCGGGAGTTTCCCGTTGATTTCAATCCGTATGGTCTCCGGCACGCGGAGCCATATTTCTCCGGTGCCGAGCACCGCCGCCATCTCCGTGTAGCCGATGCCGGTCGAAAACGCGCCGACGCAGCCGTAGGTCGTCGTGTGGCTGTCCGTTCCGAAGACCAGGTCTCCGGGTCTCACATAGCCTGCCTCGGTCATGAGCTGATGGCAGATGCCGTCGCTCCGGTGCAGGTTCGGGACACCGTACTTATCCGCAAACTCGTTGGAGAGCTTATAGGCTCTGATATCGTCGACCTGACTCGCCGGTACCAGATGGTCGCAGATAATCACGACCTTCTCGGGATCCCAGAGCTTTTGAAAGCCCATCTCCTCAAACTTAGCCGCGATGAAGGGCATCATGATATCATCCAGCATCACGCGGTCCGCGCCGACCGTCACAATGTCGCCGGGCTTCACCGTGTGCCCGACCTTTGCGGCAATCAGCTTTTCTATCATTGTCATTTTCATCTCAGTTAAGCCCATTTCTCTTCCGCATTGCCTTGACCAGTCCGCCCGCATTTAAAATCTCCATGAGATTTTCGGGCAGTGCCGCAATTTTGTAATCCCTGCCGTTTGCGCATATCTTTTCGCCGACCCTCACCGAAATCGTGTCTCCCTCGCGCACTTCATCCGGGAGCTCTCGGCACTCAATTAAGAGAAGACCGTTGTTAATCGCGTTCCGAAAGAAGATGCGCGCAAAACTCTTTGCAATCACCGCGCGCACACCGAGTGCCTTC
>CAUVLB010000105.1:0-4635 GCA_963552595.1 uncultured Stomatobaculum sp.
GATGCCGGCAGCATACTCCGCCTGCTTACAGCGCAGATTGTCTTCGGTATCTCAATCGGCGCCCTCTGCGGCCTTTTATCCTACCGCATTTTGAAGAGCGTTTCCTTTGAGGTGGATGGCTTCGACGTCATCTTCATCGCCGGCATCGCCCTCTTTTCCTACGCGCTCTCCGCAGCGCTCGGCGGCAACGGCTATCTCTCGACTTATCTGACCGGCATCATACTCGGAAATGTGAAGATGGGCGGCAAAAAGAATATCGTTCACTTCTTTGACGGTCTGACCGGCCTCATGCAGATAGCTGTCTTTTTCCTGCTCGGTCTGCTCGCAACGCCCTCGCTGCTCCCCGGCGTTTTGATGTTCGCAGTCTCAGTGTTTCTCTTCCTCACCCTGATTGCGCGCCCGCTCGCGGTGAAACTTCTGCTCCTGCCGTTCCGCGCAAGCAAGGGGCAGAGCCGCCTGATTTCCTTTGCGGGACTGCGCGGTGCCTCTTCGATTGTCTTTGCCATCATGGCGGTGCAAACCCTAAAGAGCGATACGCGCTTCTTTCACATTATCTTCTTTGTCGTTCTCTTGTCCCTCCTGGTGCAGGGCAGTCTCCTGCCCTTTGCGGCGCGGCGCTTCGATATGATTGACTTGAGTAACGACGTCATGAAGACCTTCACCGACTACAGCGAAGAGCTGCCGGTACAGTTTATTCAGCTCACGCTCGCCGAGGACAATGAGTGGGTCGGCAAGCGTATCTCCGAGCTCTCCCTGCCGCTCCAGTTCCTCTTCCTCCTGATTGTGCGCGAGGATAAAAAGCTGGTCCCGAAAGGCACCACCTTGCTCGAAGCGGGCGATTCCCTGATTCTCTGCGCCCCCGCAGTGCAGACGAAAAACGCGATGCAGCTCTCGGAGATTGAAATCGACAAGTCGAGCGAATATCTCCACCGCCATATTCGGGACATAAATTTACCGCGCGGAGAGATTATTTTTCTCATCCAACGCGGTAATCAAAGTATTATTCCGAACGGTCAGACCGAAATTCTTGAGGGCGATACCCTGATGCTAACGCGCCTCAAAGAGAAGGAGCGCTCGCCTCACTCACCGTCAAGAGTTCTGACATCAGGGCAATGAGCCCGACCCGGTAGCCTGCTGCGGAGAAAATCGCGCAATCACGGCCGCGACGCAAAATGCTGAACGGCAACTGACCGGGTTCCAGGAAGAGCTTGCGAGCCAGGACTTCCTCCTTGGCATCGTAATCCTCCGGGCAGGAAAATGCCTCGGGGAACAAGCTCTTCAGAGTCTTACAACTTCCTCTCTCTGCCGCGGCTGCCTCTCTGAGGTAGAAGCGCAGGGAGAGTTTTTTTTGCGCGCAGAGCGCCTTTAGAGACTCTGTCTCCGCAAGAATTTCATTTGCGATGTGCTCACTCGGCTCTTCGCCCGGTGCCATGAAGAACTCCATGGTAAACGGGGTCTCGTAATCCTGCCCGCCGATTTCCGGAATGACAATCTTTCCGAGCAATTCCTCTGCCGTCACCTCCGGGAAGCTGAGAGCAAGCACTTTTTCTTCGCCGCCTGCGAGCGCAAAGGCCACGCGCTTTCCGTAGGCATTGCCGTTCGGCAGGCGCTTCTCGGTGAAAAGCTCATACTTGCCGTCCGGCAGAAGCAGTGTGAGTATGTTCTCTTCCCACTGCTTCTTTTCAAAATCCAGCTCCTTTCCGTCTCGGTAGAGCGTCCAGTGCTGTTCGTAGCGGAGCTCCCCCTCCGGCTTTTGAAGCGTGAGATGATTTCTCGCCGCATCCGCTTCGCGGAAGGGGCGGAAGTCGCCGTCCGCAAAGAAGAGCGGTGCGCCGTCCTCGTTTCTGAGCTTCACCGGAATGCCGCTGCCTCTTAAGCGACGGAGTACCGAAAGGATCTCCGCATCACTCAAGTTTTTGCTCGCAAGGCGTGCTCCGAGCGCCTTCTGCTCGGCTGCGCTGAGCTCCTCTTCGCCGCGGAAGCGGCAGAGCGGCTCAAGGCCGAAGCGCTCCGGGAGTACGCCCTCCAGAAAGGCGCGCGCCGTGAGCGTTCCGACCTGCCGCATGGCAGCCTGAAACTCCGGCTCAAGCAGTTCTTCTCTTAAGTCTATCCGGTCTTTTTCGGAGAGCGAAGCTACAAAGGCATTCCGATACATGCGCTCTTCCTGTGTGACAGCGCGCTCCAAAAAGGCACGCGTGCGGTCGCGGCGCGCGGCGCGCTTTGCCTGCAGCTTTTCATTGCAGCGCGCATACTTTTCGCGGCCGAGTGCCTGCTCTTCCGCGGTCTGCTTGGGCGCGCTGCGGCTGCCGTTCGGCGCAAAGAAGCGGAATTCTTGCTCTTCTGCCTCTTCTTTGCAGTCGCACTCCGCAATGCGCAGATCTCCCGCGCGGAGATCAGCCATGACAGCCTTATTCTTGCCCGGATGACGGAAGCGGACATACACACTGCCCTTTCCGAGGGAAACCGTCTTTTCGACGCCCGCCTCCGGCTTGTACATTGAGATGGGGCGTATGCCTGCGCTGTTTAAGAGACAAAGCTCGACGAGCTCCGCATCTTCCGCCTGGATGCTGAGTTTCACAGGATCCGCATAGCGCGCAAGCTGGTTTAAATAAAGGACGCCGTTCTGACCGCCGAGTATCTCTTCTCCCGCGAGGGTTGCGCGGTCCAGCGCCGTGTCGGCCGCGGGTGTCAGCGGGTAGTAGCGGGCGTGCACAAGCATGGCGCGTGCAGCCGCCGCAATGAACCAGCCGTTGTCATCCTTCTCCGTGGGCTCGCAGGCACCCGCAAAGTGCCAAGCGCCATCCACCCAATACTCAACCCAGGCGTGATTGTCCTCGCAGTGCGCCCACCAGGGCGCATAGACCTGGCGCGCCGGAATTCCGACCGCGCGGAGTGCGTTGACATAGAAGACCGACTCCTCACCGCAGCGCCCCTGCCCGGACTCCAAAAAGCCCGCCGCAGAAATGGTTCTGCCGTCGCTCGACACATAGCTGCCCTCCGAAGCGCAGGCATAGTTCACCGCGCGCGCAAGCGCCGCGCCGCTCAGTGCCCCCTCACCCTGTTCCGCCAGGTGAGCTGCAACGCAGTTTGCGAGCTTTTCCCGCACCGGGCGGAACTCCTCGTTGTTGACGCGCGGCAAAAGGACGTACTGGAGGAAATAGCTCTCCGGGAGTTCACGAACTGCCGCGCACTCACGGTACAGCGTAAGCGTAGGGCGAAGGAAGGAAAGCAAGGTCTCCGGTGAAAAGTCATAGCCGCAGAGATCGCTCTCCGGAAGCAGCGCATAATAGTAGCGGAGCGCCGTTCTCTCACCGCTTGTCAGCGTTCCCGCCGCGGCAACACTCGCGCGGTAGCCCGTCCTCAGCCCTTCGCTCTTTTTGAGGCGCGCAAAGAAAGACTCGTTGATTTCCCGCTCCGTCTCCGCCGTGGGGCGCCAGTCCTCCGGATTCCGCTCGCGGTCTAGGCGCTCCAGCACTTCCCTTGCCGCTTTCACCTTTTCCGCAGAAGTATAGCTCCTACTGTACTCGCTGAGGCCCGGCAGCCCAAGGGAGACGCCCTCTCGACGGAACTGCATGGGGCTCTCCTCGTTTACCTTGCCGGACATATGATACGAGAGAATCCCGGTCTCGCGGTAAAGCGCCTCGATTTTTTCGGCCGAGACACCGGAGCCCGCCATAAGACGAAGGCTATTTGCCTCCTGCGCAAGGGAAGCAAGCGTCCCTGCCCCCTCCAAAGCGGTGTTTGCCTGACCGGAAGTCAGAATGCGCGCAATCCCGAGTTCCTCCGCTGTCCGAAGCGCCTCAAAGGGATCCTTACAGAGATCAAAGCAGCGGTGCAGGGTGATCGGTCTGCCGCCGCAGTGCTTGATGAGTTCCGCAATGCGCTCGCGGTCCAAGCTTCCGTCGGGTTTCAGCATACCGAGCACAAACCCATCCGCCCCGGCCGCCGCAAAGCGCTCTGCCTCCGTTTCGAGCTCACGGCACTCTTCCTCCGTATAGCAGAAATCGCCGAAACGCGGACGCAGCATAACAAAGAGCGGGAGCGTGACTCGCTTTCTCAGTTCCAAAAATAAGCCGAAACTCGGCGTGATGCCGCCGATTTCCAGGCTCCCGCAGAGCTCCAGGCGGTCCGCACCGCCTGCTTCCGCCGCAATGCCGGACTCCACACTGTCTACGCAAACTTCAAGTTCAAATCCCCTATTCTCGTTTTCCTGCACTTTTTTCCCCTCCGCCGGATGTTGTCAACGCAAGAACATGAAAAACAATGCGAGTATCCCGGCAATCACCACCACGGCGCCTGCCAGTAAGCTCACACCGAAACCGATAATTCCGATTGCCGCAAGCAGTATGTAGCCGAGCACACCGAACGTTAGGCTCAGCGCCTTCCCTACAATACGAAACAGAAGACCCGTGCACTTTAAGATGAGCCACATGAGCAACGCAAAAATTAAAAACGGCATATATCCTCCCTTCTCTTACGACTCCTGAAATTTCATATTCGGCCAGAGCTTTCTGACCCTTTCTTCCGGATAGTAGCGGTCTATAAATTCCTCCACGACGTTTGCCGCCTCGGGCTTTGTAAGCCTCGCGTTGGCGCGCACCATGACGGCCGCCGTGACCAGCATATCACAAGTTA
>CAUVLB010000106.1:0-4628 GCA_963552595.1 uncultured Stomatobaculum sp.
TCTTAACGACTCTGCCGGAACCAACGGTTCTGCCGCCCTCGCGGATAGCGAAGCGGAGACCCTGCTCCATAGCGATCGGGTGAATCAGCTCAACCGTCATCTCAACGTTGTCGCCCGGCATGCACATCTCGGTGCCTTCCGGAAGAACGCAAACGCCGGTAACGTCGGTGGTTCTGAAGTAGAACTGCGGACGATAGTTGTTGAAGAACGGCGTGTGACGGCCGCCCTCGTCCTTGGTCAGAACGTAAACCTGAGCCGTGAACTTGGTGTGGCAGGTAACGGAGCCCGGCTTCGCAAGGACCTGTCCGCGAAGGATGTCCTCTCTGTTGACACCGCGGAGAAGGAGACCAACGTTGTCGCCTGCCTCAGCGTAGTCAAGAAGCTTTCTGAACATCTCGATACCGGTAACGACAGTCTTTCTGCTGTCCTCCTTGATACCGATGAGCTCGACTTCGTCGTTGAGCTTGAGGGTACCTCTCTCCACACGACCGGTAGCAACGGTACCACGACCGGTGATCGTGAAGACGTCCTCGACCGGCATCAGGAACGGCTTGTCGTTCTCGTGCTCCGGCTCCGGAATTGCCTCATCGACTGCTGCAATGAGGTCCATGATCTTGTCGCCCCACGGGCCGTTCGGATCCTCAAGAGCCTTGAGAGCGGAACCGCGGATGATCGGGACATCATCGCCCGGGAAGTCGTAGTCGTTCAGGAGCTCTCTGATCTCCATCTCGACGAGGTCAAGAAGCTCCTCATCGTCGACCATGTCGCACTTGTTCATGAAGACAACGATGTACGGAACGTTAACCTGACGTGCAAGCAGGATGTGCTCGCGGGTCTGCGCCATAACACCGTCGGTTGCAGCAACGACGAGGATAGCGCCGTCCATCTGTGCAGCACCGGTGATCATGTTCTTGACATAGTCAGCGTGGCCGGGGCAGTCAACGTGAGCGTAGTGACGCGCAGCGGACTCGTACTCGACGTGGGAGGTGTTGATCGTGATTCCACGCTCTCTCTCCTCCGGAGCCTTATCGATGTTCTCGAAAGCGATGATCTTGTTGGTGTCGGAGGGCAGTCTGGTTGCGAGAACCTTCGTGATTGCCGCAGTCAGAGTGGTCTTGCCGTGGTCGACGTGGCCGATGGTGCCGATGTTGCAGTGGGGCTTAGTTCTGTCAAATTTAGCCTTTGCCATTGATATTTCCTCCTTGGTGGAATCCGAAATTAAATCTCAGATTACAAAATATACTAGTCTGAATTATATCCCATGCTTGGGATTTTATCAATACCCGCTACGGGCTCACTTCTTGTCGCTGAGCACCTTCTCCGCAATATTCTTCGGAACCTGCTCGTACTTCTCGAAGAACATCGAGTAGTTACCGCGGCCCTGGGTACCGGAACGAAGATCCGTGGAGTAACCGAACATCTCGGAAAGCGGAACGAACGCCTTGATCATCTTGCCGCCGGAGATATCCTCAAAGCCCTCGACGCGACCGCGACGGGAGTTGATGTCGCCGACGACGAAGCCCATGTAATCCTCCGGAATCGTGACCTCGACCTTCATGATCGGCTCAAGCAGCACAGCGCCGCCCTTGTTCATCGCATCCTTGAATGCGAGGGAACCTGCGATGTGGAAGGCCATCTCCGAGGAGTCGACCTCGTGGTAGGAACCGTCGTAAACGGTTGCCTTGACGCCGAGCACCGGGTAGCCGCCGAGGATACCGCTCTTTGCAGCCTCCTGGATACCGTCGTCGATCGGGCTGATGTACTCCTTCGGGATTGCACCGCCGGTAACGGCGTTGACAAACTCGTAGGTCTTCTCAGAGTTTGCATCCATCGGCTCGAACTTAACCTTACAATGACCGTACTGACCCTTACCGCCGGACTGCTTGACATACTTGGACTCGACATCCACAGCCTTGGTGAAGGTCTCCTTGTAAGCAACCTGCGGAGCGCCGACATTTGCCTCGACGTTAAACTCGCGAAGCAGACGGTCGACAATAATCTCGAGGTGCAGCTCGCCCATTCCGGAGATGATGGTCTGACCGGTCTCTGCGTTGGTCGCTGCGTGGAAGGTCGGATCCTCCTCCGCAAGCTTCTGCAGCGCGTCGATCATCTTGGTCTGGCCTGCCTTGGTCTTCGGCTCGATTGCGATGTCGATAACCGGCTTCGGAATATCCAGGGACTCGAGGATGATCGGATGCTGCTCGTCGCAGATCGTATCACCGGTCGAGGTTGCCTTGAAGCCGACCGCAGCCGCGATATCACCGGAGAAGACCTTGTCAAGCTCCATTCTCTTGTCTGCGTGCATCTGCAGAATACGGCCGACACGCTCCTTCTTTCCCTTGGAGGAGTTGAGGACGTAGGAACCGGTATTCAGCGTGCCCGAGTAGACGCGGAAGAATGCAAGACGGCCGACAAACGGGTCGGAAATAATCTTGAATGCGAGTGCGGAGAACGGCTCTTCGTCCGAAGCCTTGCGCTCGTCTTCCTCGCCGTCCAAAGTCCAGCCCTTGATTGCCGGGATGTCAAGCGGGGACGGCATGTACTCGATGATAGCGTCAAGGAGCTTCTGCACACCCTTGTTGAAGTGAGCGGTACCGCAGCAGACCGGAACAGCCTCGTTCGCGCAGGTTCCCTTGCGGAGCGCCTTCTTGAGCTCGTCGATGGACGGCTCCTCGCCCTCAAGGTACTTCTCCATGAGCTCTTCGTCGAGGTCGCAGATCTGCTCCACCATCTTCTGGTGCCACTCGTCCGCCTCGTCCTTCAGCTCTTCCGGAATATCGACAATGGAGATATCCTCACCCTTGTTGTCGTTGTAGATATAAGCCTGCATCTCCATCAGGTCGATGATACCCTTGAAATCAGCCTCCTTACCGATCGGAAGCTGAATGCAGACCGGGTTCTTGCCCAGGCGGTGCTCAATCTGATCGACGGTCATGAAGAAGTTGGATCCCATGATATCCATCTTGTTGATGAAGGCAATACGCGGAACCTTGTAGGTATCCGCCTGGCGCCAAACGTTCTCCGACTGGGGCTCAACACCGCCCTTGGAGTCGAAGACACCGACAGCGCCGTCCAGGACGCGGAGAGATCTCTCAACCTCAATCGTGAAATCGACGTGTCCGGGGGTGTCGATGATGTTGATGCGGTGCTCGAGGGCACCCGGCTTCACCTTCGCTCTCTCCTGCAGGGTCCAATGGCAGGTCGTTGCAGCAGAGGTAATCGTGATACCGCGCTCTCTCTCCTGTGCCATGTAGTCCATGGTAGCGGTACCTTCATAGGTCTCGCCGAGCTTATAGTTGACGCCTGTGAAATAGAGGATACGCTCTGTCAGTGTCGTTTTACCGGCATCGATGTGAGCCATGATTCCGATGTTTCTGGTCCTCTCGAGAGGGTACTGACGTTCTTTACTTGCAGCCACTGACTCTCCTCCTAATTAAAATCTGTAGTGAGCAAAAGCCTTGTTCGCCTCTGCCATCTTGTGCATATCTTCTTTTCTCTTAACAGCGGAGCCGGTGTTGTTTGCAGCATCCATCAGCTCGCCTGCAAGACGCTCTTCCTGCGTCTTCTCACCGCGCGCGCGGGAAAAGCTCGTGAGCCAACGAAGCGCAAGCGCCTGTCTTCTCTCCGGCTTAACCTCGATCGGCACCTGGTAGGTTGCGCCGCCGATTCTCTTCGCCTTGACCTCGAGGACCGGCATGATGTTGTTCATTGCGGTCTCGAACACCTCGACCGGCTCTTTTCCGGTCTTCTCGCGAATGCGCTCAAATGCGCCGTACACAATCTTCTGTGCGACGCCCTTCTTGCCGTCCAGCATGATCTGGTTGACCAGCTTGGTCACAACTACGTTGCTGTAAACCGGATCTGCCGGAACAGTTCTCTTTCTCGTCTGTCCTTTACGTGGCACGTTACTTCCCTCCTTAATTATGCGAACGGAACGATCCCCGTCCGTGAATTAGATCATCGGTACTCATCCCTCTAGGTTGTTCGTGCGGATTCTGATTTATTTCCTGCAACCTGCAGCACATATCACAATCGTGCACTTATGAGTCTATGATCGCTTGGTACTTGCGGCGATTTCTTACTTCTTTGCCGCCTTCGGGCGCTTCGCGCCGTACTTGGAGCGAGCCTGCTGGCGGTTCGCGACACCTGCGGTATCCAGGGTACCACGGATGATGTGGTAACGGGTACCGGGCAGATCCTTAACTCTTCCGCCGCGGATCAGCACAACGCTGTGCTCCTGGAGATTGTGGCCCTCGCCCGGAATGTAGCTCGTCACCTCAACACCGTTCGAAAGACGGACTCTCGCGATCTTTCTCAGAGCGGAGTTCGGCTTCTTCGGGGTCGCCGTCTTGACGGCGGTGCACACGCCTCTCTTCTGCGGGCAGTTGTCGGCAATCGGCTTCTTGTGAAGCGAGTTGAAGCTTCTGAGAAGCGCCGGAGCCTTGGGCTTGCGCTCGGAAGTTTCTCTGCCTTTTTTGACTAACTGGTTGAATGTAGGCATTCTTCTGTTTCCTCCTTGTGATAGTGTTCTGCGGTTGCGTTCCTGCAGTTTTTTGCGTTTCCCGGACATAAGAATATGGCATGCCCATAGGACACGCCATATCAATATACGCCTAGTTTAATTGTTT
>CAUVLB010000107.1:0-4607 GCA_963552595.1 uncultured Stomatobaculum sp.
TCACTTCCTTGCGTACCGTGCCGCTCTGCTTCTGCTCGCGGTACAGCTCCTTTCTTCTCTCCTCGCTCAGGATATGATTCCAAGCCTCAAGACCGTAGAGCCAATCCGCCTTTGCCTCTACCATGTTGTAGTAGAGCTTTTCCGGATCGATCTCGAGCACAATTTCGGTGTTCTCATCCATGGTCTCGGTCGGAATATCCTGCTTGAGGCTCTCGCTGATACCATCCAAGAAACCGGTCATGGTCTGAATGTCGGTGCCGAACTTCTCAGCGAGCTCCTTCACCGTGCCGCGCTCCACCTGCGTCACATCCGCAAGCAGCTTCTCATAAATTCCCTTCTCAACGCGAAAATAATCGGTCCAGAGCTGCTCCTGCTCTTCCTTGCTGAGCTGGTCTCCATATGCTTTGGTTCTCCAAACTTCCAATAAAGTCATATACTCATCCTCACTTCCGTGATTTTAGTCGCATTATAGCCTAAGTTTTCATGAATTGCAAATACCGTCAGCGCTTTTTGCGCTTGGATCCGTAGTGAAAACCGCCGTCTTTCAAGTCAATGCGCTCCAAATTCTCATAGCACGCTTCCGCCACCGGCAGATTTTTCTTTTTCAAAAAATGTGCGAGAGCGCGCTCGCTGAGCCGTGAGAGTACGGCAAAGGTCGGGATGCCGACCACCATGCCCACAATGCCCCAGAGCCCACCGAAGAACAAGATGGAGAAGAGCACCCAGAAGCTCGACATACCGGTCGTGGAACCGAGTATGCGCGGCCCGAGTATGTTGCCGTCAAACTGCTGCAGCACCAAGATGAAAATCAGGAATTGCAGGGTCGTGATCGGCGATACCATGAGCAAAATGAACGCACTCGGAATGGCACCGATAAAGGGGCCGAAGAACGGAATCACATTGGTCACGCCGACAAATACGCTGATAAGGAGCGCATACGGCATCTTCATGAAGCTCATGCAGATGTAGCAGATAATGCCGATGATTATGGAGTCAATGATCTTTCCCACAATGAAGCTTGAAAACACCCACTTCACATAGCGCAGCTCGGAAATAATCTCATTGGCGACCCGCCGCGGAAACAGCGCATAGAGGATGCGCTTTGACTGCGCCGCGAGCGACTCCTTCATATTGAGCCCATAAGCCATGACGATGAGCCCGATGAAGAAGTTCTTTAAGACCACAAAGAGGCGCATCACTCCGCTGGTCATCTGGGTCAGGTATTTATTGAGATTCGGCATAAAATCCGCGGAAATCCAATGCGCGAGGCTATCCGAAATCTGTCCGTAGCCCTCGAGTACCATCTCCTCCATCTCCGGGTTTTTCCCCTGGAATAAAATCTGAATCCAGGCGCTCACGGAATTGGCTCCCTTCGGAAGACTGTTGGTGAGATCAGATACACCGGAGATTAATTGCGGAATGAGCATGGCAATCAAGGCGGTCAATACTGCCAGAATCACAATGATACAGGCGAGTGTCGCGACCATTTTACCGATGCGCTCCGCATTCTTTTCTTTGCGAAGACGCTCCGCCTCCGTGAAGAATTTGGCGCTGGCGCCGCCGCGGAATTTTGCCATCACGGCTTTTCCGACCGGTGTGTTCACCGCCGTTCCCGGCCTCAGCCAACTCGCAACCGCGGCGGATATGAACTGGTAGGTGGGCGCCATCAGAAAGGCCATGACCGCACCGTAGATGACGGGCATCAGAATATCGACCAGTTTTCCGAGAAAAGCCGACAAGGGTCCCAGATGTTCTAAGACAAAAGAAAAGAAGAGCGCTGCCGCAATGACAGCAAAGGCAGTGATACCCCAAGAAATGTGTTTTTGATTTTGATCGTTAATCATATTCCTTCCTTGCTCAACAAAAAGAGCAGCAAAACGCTGCTCTTTTGCAAAAAAACAGCCCCAAAATGCCGGTCTTACGTATTGACGCCTGGCAGTGCCAGGTGGGTGACTGAACCTAGCCATTTGTCTTCCACCGAACGTGGCCTGACATCCGACTCTGTATCTTTTGTCTCCCTGTCATAAACTTGCAGGTTCAAAATTGGTAAGATTGTCGTACATTTCAGGTGCTGTCTGCTATAGCTGTATTATACGACGCTTTATCCCGGCCGTAAAGTTTTTTATTCGACCGCGATTTGATATACCTTGTACTCGCGCTCTGTGTGATAGCCAAGGCGTTCCCCGAGACTGGCAGAAAATAGGCTGTCCGCATCCCAATCCGGTGTTCTCACCTTATCCTTGAACCTAAGTAAAAGCGAGGCGCCGGAAGCCGAAGCCAAGCCTCTGTGCCGATAGCCCTTCTCCGTGGCCGCCTTCACATCCATAATTTCCTCGCTGTGCACATACGCGAGGCAGGCACTGACCGGAACATTGTCTTGCAGGGCAACATAGCCGATACCATAGGCCGCAAACGCATCCGCATCCGCAAAACTGGCCGTCAGATTTTCACTGAAGCGAAGCTCGCCGAGGCGCTGAAAGAGTTGCGCTGTGACCTCGCGGATTTCATACGCTGCCGGCACCTCCGTTCGCCGCTCTAAGGCCTCAAAGTCAAAGCCCTCTTCCGGCGCACGCAGGAGATAACGTGAAACCGTGCGGAACCGCCCGGAAAACTTTGTTTCGATCCACTCATCCCAGCGCAAATCCTCCGCGAGTATACTCGTGTCCGCACACTCTCGCGCCAAGACATGATAGAGCTCAAGGGAAGAAGCGCCGCGCGGCGGCATGCCGACCAGATAGGAAAAACCGCCTGTCAACACAAGACAGAAAGAAGGCGTTTCCGTATTCGGAACAAAAACACGCCCTTTCCCCTCTGCGGCAGCACGCACCAAAGAAATGCGGCTGTCCTCGCACAGCTTCACAATACTTTCCCGTTTCATTGCGACAAGCTCTATCATAGTTAGCCTCCCTTTCTTGCTTACTTCTATGAATTCAGACCTTGAACCAATAACTCCTCCAGAGAAGGAACTGAGGAAACAATGTAAGTTGCACCGGCTTCTTCCAATTCTGCGCGGCTGCCGTAACCGTAGCTGACGCCGATACTGGGCATGCCCACGGCAAATGCCGCGCGCACATCATAGGCGCGATCCCCCACCATGACTGCGTCTTTGACCGAAATCGCCTGTTCCGAGACAAGGCGCTCCATGATTTTTGTCTTATCGCCGCCGTCCCGCGTGTCATCACCTCCCGCTACGCCCTCAAAATAGGCAGTGAGCGAAAAATGTTCAAGCACTCGTTTCGCCTGAAACTCCGGCTTTGAGCTTGCAAGGTAGAGCTTTTTGCCCTCCTCCCGCAGTCTCCGTAGCAGTTTGACCACACCCGGGTAGAGTGCATTCTCAAATATTCCTTTGCTCTCATAGTAGGCGCGAAAGGCAGGTATTGCGATTGCTATCTCCTCGCTCCCGAGTCCGTATACCTGTGATAAGCCCTCCGAAAGCGGGGGACCTATTAACTTTCGAAGCCTTTCGCTGTCTCCCGTCTCTCTTCCGACCGCTGAGAGCCCTGCGCGAGCGGCATTCATAATGCCCTCGCCGGACTCGGTCAGCGTGCCGTCTAAGTCAAATAAAACCGCTGTCACTCGCATCAGAACTTGAGAAGTGTCTTTAAGAGTCCGCGTCCCAGACTTGCACCGACATTGCCGCCGAGCTGCTTTCCGAAGCTGCCGCCCGCACTCTTACCGAGCTGCTTTCCGACTTCTCTGCCTATGGTGCCTGTGACAGAACTGCCGATCGAGGCGACCACGCGCTTTTGCTGCGCCGCCTTCTTTTTCTCCTCGCGCTCCGCCGCTGCCGCTTCCTTGGCTGCCTGTTTTTCAGCTGCAGCCGCTTCCTTCGCTGCCTGCTTCTCCGCCTCGGCCTCTTCTCTTGCCTTTGCCGCAGCTGCAGCTTCTTCATCGACACGCTTTAACAGTAACTCATACGCCGACTCGCGGTCGATTTCGTTCGCGTACTTCTCACGCAGAGTGCTGGTCAAAATCGCCGCCTGCTGCGTGATGGCATCCAATGCACCGAGCTTGGACTGCGGCGGGAGTATGGATGCAATCCGCACTTCTTCCGGCGCACCGCCCTCATCGAGGAAGGATATCAGCGCCTCCGCGGTCTTTAAGCCCTGCAGTGCTTCCGCCGTGTCGAAGGCAGGGTTCTTTCGGAAGGAATCGGCCGCTGCCTTGATGCCCTTTTGTTCAGCCGGGGTATACGCGCGAAGCGCATGCTGAACCTTGTTGCCGAGCTGCGCCAGCACACCGCCCGGAATGTCCGCCGGGTTCTGGGTAATAAAGTATACGCCGACGCCCTTCGAGCGAATCAGCTTGACCACCTGCTCAATCTTGTCGAGCAGGGTCTTTGGCGCGCCGTCAAAGAGAAGGTGTGCCTCGTCGAAGAAAAAGACCATCTTGGGCTTCTCGAGATCTCCCGCCTCAGGAAGCTCCGTAAAGAGCTCATTGAGGAGCCAGAGCATGAAGGTCGAATATATGGTCGGGTCCTGAATGAGAGAGGTCGAATCCAGAATATTCACATAGCCCTTGCCCTCGCCGTCGACACGCATCCAGTCGGAAATCTGCAGTGCAGGCTCGCCGAAGAACTGCTCGCCGCCCTTGCCCTCAAGGGCCAC
>CAUVLB010000108.1:0-4595 GCA_963552595.1 uncultured Stomatobaculum sp.
AAGAAGAGGAGAGTCGTTTTCTGTCAAAGTATTCGACCCTCAGTCGCGATTCCGTCGGCAGAGATCGGGTTGAAGAAGAGGACGACCTGCGTCCCTGCTTTCAGCGTGACCGCGACCGTATCCTACACTGCAAGGCCTTTCGGCGCTTGAAGCATAAAACACAAGTCTTCCTCGCGCCGGAGGGAGATCACTACCGCACACGACTCACACACACGCTGGAGGTCTCTCAGATTGCGCGCACCATTGCAAAATGCCTGCGTCTCAACGAGACACTCACGGAGGCGATTGCGCTGGGGCATGATCTCGGTCACACCCCCTTCGGGCATGCCGGAGAGCGTGTTCTGAACGGGCTCTGCCCCGGCGGCTTTAAGCACAGTATTCAGAGTGTGAGAACCGTCGAATTTCTTGAGAAGCGCGGAAAAGGGCTCAATCTGACCCTGGAAGTTCGCGACGGTATACGGAATCACGGGACGCACAGCGCCCCGCGCACCTATGAGGGCGCCGTTGTGCGCCTCGCAGATAAGATTGCCTACATCAACCACGATATTGACGACTCCATTCGCGCCGGCATTTTTCGGGAAGAGGATATTCCCGCCGCGTTTACGGCTGCGCTCGGACACAGCGTCAGAGACCGCTTGAACTGCATGATACGGGATGTCATTGAGACCAGCCTGAACGAGGACAGGGTCAGTATGAGCGAGGAGCGCTTCCGAGTTATGATGCAGCTTCGCGCATGGCTCTTTCAGCACGTCTACCGCGGCAGTGCACCGAAGGCGGAGGAGGGAAAGGCAGAGGCCATGATAGGCCGTCTTTATTCCTATTTTCTGGAGCATCCGGAGCAGATGCCGGAGGAGTACCGGTATTTTATGTCCGAATGCAAGCAGCCGATTGAGAGAACGGTCTGTGACTATATCGCAGGTATGAGCGATCAGTATGCGGTGCGCGTATTTCAGGAGCTGTTTGTGCCGCACGCCTGGACGGTGCTGTGACCCGTTTCATTGAGAAAGCAGGTTTGACTTGTATTATTCAGAGGATGTAATCGCTGAAGTTCGTACGCGCAGTGACATAGTGGATTTGGTTTCGTCCTATGTGGCGCTCAAGCGGCGCGGTCGGGACTATGTGGGGCTCTGCCCCTTCCACTCGGAAAAGACGCCTTCCTTTTCGGTTTCTCCGGAACGGCAATCGTTTCACTGTTTCGGTTGCGGCGTAGGGGGAAACGCAATCAGCTTCGTGATGCAATACGAAAACCTAACGTTTCCTGAGGCGCTGCGTTTTCTGGCTGCTCGCGCGGGGATGCAGCTTCCCGAGCGAGAGCCGAGTTCCGCGGAAAAACGGGAGCGCAGTTTAAAAGAGCGTCTGCTTGAAATACACAAGCTGGCCGCAACCCATTTTTATCAGCTGCTTCATACAGAAGAGGGAAGGCATGCCTATCAGTACCTGAGACAGCGCGGGCTGAGCGATGAAACCATACGCAATTTTGGGCTCGGTTTTTCGAGCAAGCGGCCGGGAGAGTTGTATCGCTTTCTCAAGCAGAAGGGCTATACCGACGCAGAGCTACGTGAATCGGGTCTGGTGACCATAGAAGAGAGGGGCGCCAGAGACAAATTCTGGAACCGCGTGATGTTCCCCATCATGGACAGCAACAGTCGCGTAATCGCCTTCGGCGGTCGCGTCATGGGCGAGGGAGAACCCAAGTACCTAAATTCTCCGGAGACCAAGCTCTTTGATAAGAGCCGAAATCTCTATGGGCTCAACTATGCACGCCGCACACGCGCGGACCACGTGATTCTCTGTGAGGGCTATATGGATGTGATTGCGCTTCATCAGGCGGGCTTTGCCAATGCGGTGGCCTCTCTCGGCACCGCACTCACGGAGCAACAGGTACTGCACCTAAAGAGAACCCTATCGACCGCTGCGGTAGCCGTGCTGAGCTATGACTCGGATAACGCCGGTGTAAAGGCCGCACGCCGCGCCATCCCGCTGCTTCGGGGCGCGGGCTATACGCCGAAAGTGCTCTCCATGCAGCCCTATAAGGATCCGGATGAATTTATCAAAGCACTCGGGCGAGAGGCATACGCGGAGAGGGCGGAGAACGCAAGAAATGCCTTGCTCTGGGAGGTCGATGTCATTGCCAAACAGCACGATTTGCAGGATCCGGCGGAGAAAACCGTTTTTTACCAAGAGACGGCGGCTCTGCTCTGCAGCTTCTCGGAGCCGCTGGAACGAAACAACTATGTCGATGCGGTCGCGCGCGAGCAGATGATACCCGCAGAGGCGTTGCGTGACTTGGTCAATCGCATGGGCGGCGCAGGCATGGGGCCGCGCAGCGAACAGCCGCAAATCCGCAGGGAAACGCGAACGGCCGCAGGAAAGAAGGTAAAAGAGAGTGCCGCAGAAAAGAGCCAGAAGTTACTGCTCGGCTTTATGGCGGACGAACCGCAGCTTTTTCCTCAGCTTTCCGTCTGGATTTCTGAGGCGGATTTTACGCATCCCTTTTATCGCGAGCTTGCAACGAAGCTCTTTGCGGCGCTCCGGCAGGGGAAGGCGGATATCGCTGCCCTCTTAAACGACTATGTGGAGGATTTGGAAAAGGAAAAGCAGGCTGCGGCTATTTTCCACACGAGTAAACTAGCGGAACAGCTCTCCTTACAGGAGAGGGATCAGGCCATCATCGACTGTATCCGCAGCATTAAAAAAGATGCTGCGGACCAAAGGTTACGGCGGAGCACAAGCGCGGAAGAATTACAGGCTGCCATGCGGGATAAGGCCGAACTGCAGCGCTTAAAACTAAGCATACGGAGGTGAGCATGGGCGAAGAGCGCCTGAAATTATCGGAGCGTCTCCGGGCGCTTTCAGAGCTGATTCCTGCGGGGAGTGTGCTCGCGGACATCGGAACGGATCACGCCTGGGTTCCGGCAGAGCTGCTCCTTAGCGGGCGCATATCTCGCGCCATCGCGATGGATATAGGCGAAGGACCGCTTGAGCGCGCCGCAACGCATCTCGCGGAACTAGGTCTCACGGAACAGGTTTCTTTGCGGCTTTCGGACGGATTTGCCGCACTGAAGCCGGGGGAGGCGGATTGCGTACTGATTGCCGGGATGGGAGGCGAGCTCATCCAGGGCATTTTGACGCGCGGTTTGGGCGCAAACGGCAGCCCGGGTCCTGCGTTTCGTGAGGGGGTAAAACGCTATCTCTTTTCTCCCCACACCGAGTGGGAAGCTTTCCGTGGCTATCTTGCGGCACAGGGCTTTCGGCTTACGGACGAACGTATGCTGAAAGAGGACGGAAAGTACTACTTGATTTTAGTCTGTGAAAACGGAGACGGAGAAGCTGCGTACCGGGAGGCAGAGGCACGTGGAATTCCCGCGGCCGCCGCGCGGCGTTTCGGCCCCATGCTCTTGGATCGTCGGGATACCGTGCTTCGCAATTACATGAAAGACAGACTTCGAACAGAACAAGAGATAGCGGAACGCCTGCCGCAGTCGGAGCGCACGGCGGTGAGCGCCAAGCGGGAAGAATTGCGGGAGAGCATTGCCTTACTGAAGGAGTGCCTTTCGAATTTCGAGGAATGAACGATGAATAAGAGCGTTGAGCTGATGCACGGCAGTGAGAGAATTCGCGTGGCTGCGGGAACAAGCTTTTTTGAGCTTGCGAAAAGGGAACAAGAGCGGTATCCGAGTCCCATACTCCTGGCTACCTTAAACGGGATACTGCATGAGTTGGGTTCTACGGTCGAGGAAGCCGGTGAACTGCGGTTTTTGACGGTGCGAGACAAGGCGGGATTTCAAAGCTATGAGCGCAGTGCTATTTTGCTTCTGCTTGCGGCGCAGCACAAACTGTATGGAGACGCCGGAAACGGGATTCAGATTGATTACAAAGAGAGCGGCGCCCTGCGCTGTCGCATTCTCGGACGGAATCGCGTCGACGAAGATGAACTTATACAGCTTGAGACTGCCATGCGAGAGCTCTCCGCCGCTGCGCTTCCCATAGAAAAGCGCAGTGTGCCGACAAGAGAGGCCGTGCGACTCTTTGCGGCGCGCGGGATGAAGGATAAGGCAGAACTTTTTCGCTTTCGCATTCACTCCTACGTAAATCTTTATCGGCTTGCGGGCTATGAAGATTATTTCTACGGTTATATGCTGCCGAATAGCTCTTATATCGACAGCTTTTCCCTGAAAGCCTATGAGGACGGTTTTGTGCTGCTACTGCCGGATCGGCGTTCGCCCGAAACACTCATGCCCTTTCAGCCTGAGCAGAAAATCTTTGAAGCGATGGAAGCGAGCCGGGAGAGTCTGGAACGCCAGGGCATCGATACTGTGGGGGCAATGAATGCCCGTGCCGCAGCCGGGAAAATGAAAGAGCTCATTCTGTGTGCCGAGGCACAGATGGAAAAGCGCATCGGTGATCTCGCGGATAAGATATGCCGCCGAGAAGGGGTACGCATTGTACTGATTGCGGGTCCCAGTTCCTCCGGAAAAACCACCTTTGCGCGCCGCCTTGCGACACAACTTTTAGCGCTCGGCAAGATGCCGCACGCCATCGAGGTGGATAACTATTTTAAAAATCGCAGCGATACGCCGCGCGACGAAAACGGC
>CAUVLB010000109.1:0-4558 GCA_963552595.1 uncultured Stomatobaculum sp.
CGATGAACGCGCATCCTTTTCGTTCATCTCCCGCGCGCTTCTTACGACCCTCCTTTATGCCGTGCCCATGATACTTTTAAACGCGGCGGGGCTGGTCTCGGGACCCTATAGCTTCTTAAAGATTCGGGAACAGAGCGCACAGGCGACTGTTTTTTGGATTGTCGTTATTCTCGGCGGAAACGCAGTTCTTGCCTGGGGCGCGATGCTCTTACAGCGGCGCATTCGGCGCTGAGGCTGCCCGGGGGGAGAGAAAGGAGTTTTTCCATGCTCCAAATCAAGAATCTCAACATAGAACATCGGCGTGACTTGCGCGTCATTTTGGAGAACTTTAACCTGGTACTGAATACAGGTGACAAGGCGGTTATCGTCGGGGAAGAGGGCAATGGGAAGTCTACTCTGCTCAAGTGGATTTTTGACCCTGCCCTTGTCGCGGCCTATGCGGAGTGCAGCGGTGAGCGCATCTTGGGCGTAGAGCGGCTTGCGTATTTGCCGCAGGAACTGCCGGACGCGCTGAAAGAGAAATCCGTCTACGAATTTTTTTCGGCTACAGATGCGTTTTTTGACTGCAGTCCGAAGGAGCTTTCGGAGTTCGCCGCACGCTTTCGCCTTTCACCGGAGTTCTTTTACGGAGAGCAGCGCATGGATACACTCTCCGGTGGCGAGAAGGTGAAGGCACAGCTACTCCGCATCTTTTTGGAGCGGCCCACGGTACTCCTGCTCGACGAGCCCTCGAATGACTTAGATCTTGCCACGCTCGAATTATTGGAAAGCCTGATCAATGCGTGGGAAGGCATTGTCCTCTTTACCTCGCACGATGAAACCTTGATTGAGCGAACGGCGACTGTGGTGATTCACTTAGAACAGCTCAAGCGGAAAAGCGAGAGCCGCTATGCGGTGGTGCGAGACACGTACGCCCGCTACCGGCAGCAGCGCGCGGAACTCTTTGCGCGAAAGACCCAACAGGCGGAGAACGAGCGCAAGGAGAAAAGACTCCGGGATGAAAAATACGCGCGGCTCTACAACTCGGTGGAGCGGGCGCTTTCAAGTGTTTCCCGTCAGGCACCGGGCGAGGGAAAGAACTTAAAAGACAAGATGCACGCGGTAAAATCCATGGGAAAGCGCTTCGAAAAGGAAGATGCAGAGATGACCGAAATGCCGGAGCAGGAGGAGGCTATCTTTTTCCGGCTCGGCGGCGAATCGGCAGTGATGCCGCAGGGTAAAACGGTGATTGACTATGCACTCGCGGAACTGAAAACGCCGGACGGTGAGCGCCTGCTGGCAAGAGACATTCGCCTTAAACTGCGAGGTCCCGAAAAGCTCTGCATCATAGGCGAGAACGGTGCGGGAAAGACGAGCTTGCTGCGCCTCATTGCAGAGAATTTGCTTTCGCGAGAAGATCTCCGCGCGCAGTATATGCCGCAGAACTACGAGGATCTGCTGGAATTAGATCGAACCCCGGTCGACTTTCTGGACAGCAGCGGCGATAAGGCAGTGCGCACCAAGATTCGCACTTATCTGGGGGCGCTTAAATTCACGGCAGAGGAGATGAATCACCCTATGCGGGAACTCTCCGGCGGACAAAAGGCCAAGGTCCTGCTTCTCAAAATGAGCCTCTCGGATGCGAATGTTCTGATACTCGATGAGCCGACCCGCAACTTTTCGCCGCTCTCGGGGCCTGTGATTCGCAGCTTGTTGGCCGCGTTTCCGGGGACTGTCATCAGCATCTCCCACGACAGAAAATATATCGACGAGGTCTGCACGCGCGTGCTACGCTTGACGGAGACAGGATTGGTTTCCGCACCGGAATTCGGCAAGCGGAACTGATAGCGTGTTTATATTACAGAGACGGGTTTCGAGGGGCACGAAGCCTGTTTTTTGTTATGGAAACGCAGTTTGATAAATTCAAAAAGCATGCTATGATGCTGATAAATAATTACAAAATAATGGGAATTTAGCAATGAATAGTAGATAGAAGTAGAAGAGCGATAGGGACGAAAGCAGCTTGACGCGAAAGAAAAGACGGAATCGGAGACCGGAGCGCTTGACAATAGGGGTGATGACTCGGTGCAAAGAAAAGGAGGAGAGAACAATGAAACACGGGAAATAGGGATGAAGAAGCGGAGCGGACTCGGGCTTATCCTACTGCTGCTCGCTCTTCTCTTGGTCGGCTGCGGCGGAAAGAGCGGGCAGGAGACCTCAGGAGAGAGCAAGGAAAAGCAGCTCAGCGGCAAAGCGGAAGGGTACACGGAAGAGGAGTTGGAAGCTCTCTGCGGGGAGTGGAGCGCTGTCTACGGTCTCTTCACTTCCTATGAGGAAGACGGTGAGAAGACGGAGCAATTTTCCATGGCGAGCGATGATTCGATGGTTGAGAATGCTCTTATTCTCTACACGGAAAACGGAGCGCTTTACGCAGACTATCGGGACTCTGTGATGACTTGCTATCATCTTCCGATGGAGCGGGTTAAGGAAAAGCTCTACGAGGGCTATGAGGGCTACGACTGGTATCTGGTCGCGAAACCGGGGCGCTGGGAGGAAGTTCCTCTGCGCTTTGGGCTGAATGACAAGGGAGAATTACTCCGCTTTAACGCGGGCGAGGAAGAGGGGGATAGATGGGAATATCAAAGCCTCTTCGTAAAAAAAGACAGCGAAAACAGCAAGAATACAGAGGCGTATTGCTACGCGCGGGTTGTGACGGTCTCGACTGCCGAGGAACTGGCGGCAGCGATCGGGAATCGAACAAAAATTATTTTGAAGCCGGGCGCTTACGATATCACGGCGCTCATGGCGGCGGGAACCACGGGCAAGGTCTCGGAGACCTATGACAGCGTAATCGATGTCCCGGGCTTTTATCTGGATGGCATTGAGAATCTCTGCATTGAGGCAGAGTCCGGGGAGTTGACAGAACTCTATATCACCGATTTCACTCGTCCGGTCTTGCCGATTTACAATTCTGGTCATATTAAATTCAGCGGTATCACCTTCGGTCACCGGATTGAGCCGGGATATTGCAGCGGAAGCGTGATTTACATGAGCGGCGCAAGCAACATTGACATCGAGGGCTGTAAGCTCTACGGTTGCGGAAGCTACGGCGTCGAGGCCGACGGCGCCAGTGACCTTCGTTTCAAGGGCTCTCAGATTTACGGCTGCACCTACGGCATTATGTATTTGCGAAATGCATACTATCTGGATGCCGCGGACTGTGATTTTTACGACAACAGCGGCTATGAAATGCTGGATTTCTATCAGAGTTCGGGCATTCATTTCCGGGAGTGTCGCTTCCGCAATAACGGCAACAAGGACCATGCCTTCATGAGACTCGCGAAGTGCTGGGGGATCGAAATCGACAAATGCAAGTTCGATGACAATGTGTATGCGAAGTTTGCGGACAACGATGCGGCGGAGGATGAAAGCGAGGGCTCTCTCGTCATAGAGAATACCGTTTTTAATGACAGGAACTGAGGATACAGATGAGTTCAGTGTTGCGATATGAGCTTTGATGAAAGTACGGAACCTAGTTTACTTCGCACGGAAACAGTGAGACCGGCTTAAAAAGCAGCGGAGGCGGCTCCGCTGCTTTTTTGCTGCAAGCATGTTTTCGAATTTGCGCAGAAAAACCTACAAAAACACTAGGAATTAAAAGCCGAAACTGGAGGCAATTCACAAAAATGAAAAAGCTGACTATAACTTGCGCCGGAACGGTTGACGCTGCGAAATCCGCCCTCTATACTAAGAACAGTTCTTAATAATAAATTAAATTTTCGGAGGGGTCTATGGACTTCATGCAATCTTTGAGCGGCAATGCCGTGTTTATGATTTTCCTCACGTTGGTGCTCGGCTACGCACTCGGCCGGATTAACTTTGCAGGCATCGAATTCGGAACTTCGGGTGTTTTGATTGTCGCGCTGATCTTCGGTGCCCTCGGCATGGAGGTTCCGTCTGTCATAGGAACGGCGGGGCTCGGTCTCTTTCTTGCCTGTGTCGGTCTCTCTGCGGGCCCTACCTTCTTCTCCAATTTGAAGGCAAATTTCTGGGGCTATATTGCGACGACCGCTGCGGTTTTGGTAGGCGCAAGCCTCACGGTCACCCTGGCGGTGAAGGTATTCGGCCTGCCCCTTGACCTGGCACTCGGTGTCATGGCGGGCGCTATGACCTCGACCGCAAGCCTTGCAACCACGAAGGAAGTCTTCGGCGATCAGTCCGCAGCCGGTGTGGGCTACGGTCTTGCCTATGTCTTCGGTATCATCTCGGTCTTACTCTTTGTGCAGCTGCTTCCAAAGCTCTTAAAGGTGGATATTGCGGCGGAAAATGATAAGCTCCCCAAGCTTCCCGCGGCTAAGGCAGAGAAAGAGAAGGCGCTCATCGAGATTGACGGTCCTGGCGTTTTTGTTGTCTGCCTTGCGATTATGCTCGGTGCCCTTCTCGGCAGCTTTAAGCTTCCGCTCGGCGGCGGCGCTACCTTCTCGCTCGGAACTGGCGGCGGCGCTATCATTGCGGGCATTGTGGTTTCTTCGATCGGTCACATCGGCAAGATTAAGCTGACGGCACCGAAGTCTACGCT
>CAUVLB010000110.1:0-4531 GCA_963552595.1 uncultured Stomatobaculum sp.
ATAAAACCCTCCTTACTGTGACACTTTCGTGTCCAGTAAAGAGGGTACATATCAAAGAGACAGGGTGTTTTGCAAGCCTTGTTTTTCGAGCTTACTTTCCGAAGAAGCTTCCCATCAGAGAGAGGCAAATCGGGTTGTAAATATCGTCGATGATGACGGCGAAGGAGGGGTAGAGCACCCACGCGATATCGTGATAGCCGTACTGGTCCATAACCGCCTTTTCGTTCGCGACCGCATTCGGTCCCGAGCCGCAGCCCCAGCCGCAGTTTCCCGCCGCCATGACAGCTGCGCCGTAATCTCTTCCGAAGAGATTGAAGGAGATGAAGACCGCAAAGACTGCCATGAGCGCCGCCTGCGCAACGAGGATGATGCCCATCTGGCCCGCAACCGGCGCGAGCTTCGTGATGTCGATGGTCATAAGAACGAGAGCCAGGTAGAGCTCGAGGAACATGTGCTCGATCGCTTCGGTCTCCGGCACTCTTGTGTCAATGCCGAGCGCCTCCATCACATTTCTGCCGATGGCACCCGCAAAGAGGCAGCCGATGAACTTCGGCATTTCAATCATCGGAATCGAATCGAGTAGCATGTAAATCGGCATGCCGAGCGCCGCGAGGAGCAGGCAGGTCGCAAACGCATAAATCATACGCGTGTTGTCGAGGGTCGGCTTCACACCGGTTCTCTGTGCCTCGGGCTTGTCGTTCGGATCGGACTTGAGACCCTTGCTCGTGATGAGGTAAGCTGCGACCGGTCCGCCGATCAGGGAGCCCATGATATTGCCGAGGGTACCCGCCGCGACACCGACCGTCGTCGCATCGGCCGCGCCCATCTTCTCAAAGATAGGACCGAAGGCGGAAGCCGTACCGACACCGCCGGACATGGATGCCGAAGAGCACTGAAGCGCAAGCAGCGGGTTCATGCCGATCACATGCGCAAGCACCACGCCGAGCGCATTCTGAAGGGTGATCAGCAGGCAGGCAGCAAACGCAATCATAATGCAGAGCTTGCCGCCGGCATTCTTCAACATCTTTGCGCTGAAGCCATAGCCAACGCAGAGGAAGAAGAGGTTCTGGCAGAGATCCTTCATGATTTTTGCATCGAAGGTGAACTCCATGATGCCGGCTCCCTTGATGCCCGAGACCACAAGGGAGAAAATGAGTCCCGAAACCACCGGTGCCGGGATTGCATACTTCTTAAGTGCCTTGGACTTCGACACAATGAAGCGTCCGAGGAAGATGACAATGGCCGCAAAACCGAGGGTTGTCAGATACTCGAACTGGAAGTTGGCAAGCTTACCCGCCTCTGCCGCGGTAAACTTACCGAAGTACGCCATGAGTGTTTCCATCGTTTTCTCCTTTCACTCATCGGAAACTGTAGTATTCTAAATTATAAAATTTTCATAAAAAGCTTCAACCCTTTTTTTATGTAGGAAAAAAGCAGGCTCTCCTCTCGGTGAGCCTGCTTTTTACCATACTTTGCACTGCGCTGTGCCTGTATTTTCCGCTGTTTTTACGGGATTATCGCCGTTTTACTGAAATTCCCGGTACTGGTACAGAATGCCGGGTCTGCCGCCGGTCTGGTAGTCAATGGTGCTCGTGAGTTCACCCCGATCAACGAGGAAGCTCACATAGCGCCGCACCGTGATGCGGGAAAGTCCGATCTGATTCGCAATCGCCTCGCTCGTAAAACGCTGGCCGAGGTGATTTCGGAGATATTCGCGCACCAGCGAGAGGGTCTGACGATTCATGCCCTTCGGGAGCGGCTCGGAATCCTGCAATCTCTCCGCCGCGCCGCGGGAGAGCATGCGGTCTATCTCTTCCTGACGCATCCCGGTGCCCGCATCCTGCAACACTTCTCTTCTTCTGCGGAAGCGCTCCAGACCCTCGCGGAAACGGTCGTACTCAAAAGGCTTCACGAGATAATCGCTGATACCGCGGGACAGAAGCTCCTGCACAATCTCCACGCTGTTTGCGGAGGTCACCATGATGACTTCCGGGCGAAGGCCGGTCTCGTGGAGCCTGTCCAGGAACTCATCTCCGTTCATACCGGGCGTGTAGTAGTCCAGCACGACAAGATCGATTTCCTCGGTCTTAAACAGTTCCAGTGCCTCCGCGCCGTTCTTACAGACGGCAACGACCGTAAAGTCCGCGGTTCTCTCGACATAACTCCGGTCAATGGATGCCACCATCGGGTCATCTTCTACAATCAATACTCGATACATCACTCTGCTCCTTTCCGGCGCTCTGCGCTCTGCAAAGCGGTCAGGCTAACCGTAAAACAACTGCCCTCGCCGGGCTCGGTCTCAACGGAAATTTCACCGCCGTATTTGTCCGCCACCTGCTTGACCAGATAGAGACCCGTGCCGTGATTCTTTCCCTTGCTACTGACCCCGCGCTGAAAGATATGATTCAGAAGTTCGGTGCTCACCCCGCGGCCGCTGTCCTCACAGCTGATTACATTGACACCGGGTTTTGCAAAGATACCGAGGCGAATTTCGCCGTTCTTCTCACCGCTTTCCTTGAGCTCTTCGATGGCATTCTCCAGAAGGTTGCCGACCACAGTCACATACTCCCCGGGTTCCATCAGAAGATCTCGTTCCATCAGGCTGCTGCCGGGCTCTAAGCTCAGCCGTATGCCGTTTTCCGCCGCGTGCATCATCTTTCCGATGACGAGCGCGCAGACCTCCGACACCCGGAGTGCGTTCGCCGTATCCCGTACAGACTGACTGGAAACAAGATTCGAGTTTATGATAAACTCCTTGGCTCTGTCAATTTCTCCCGCCTGCAAATATCCGAGGATGATGTGCAGCTTGTTTAAAAACTCATGGTTGAAGGCGCGGAGTGTCTCCATCATATTGTGTGCGCCGGAGAGTTCGTCCGAGAGGCGCAGTGCCTCCGTTCTGTCCTGCAGTATGAGCAACACGCCGCCCGGGCGCTTGTCCGGCTCGTTCAACGGAAGCTCACTGATTAGGAGGGTCTGATCTCCGTGTACATAGACCTGATTCATCACGGCCTTCCCCTCGCGCATTACCTCTTCGAAATGCGTTTCGGGAAATACCTCTTTTAACGCTTTTCCGACCAGCCTGATCCCCTGTCCCGCGAGCAGGCCCTGGGCGGGCTTGTTGGCAAATATGATTTTACCGTTCTGACTGACCGAGACGATGCCTTCCGCAAGGGAGTTAATCACCCCGTCCTGACGCAGGTAAAGTCTCAGGAGCTCCGTCGGCTCGTGGCCGAGCAGCGCCGTCCGCTGAAAGCGGAAAAAAGCACCCGTCAGCAAAATGCTGAGCAGCAGCATTGCGAGAAACATGGCGACATAGACCAGCATAATCTGCCGACTCTGCCCCGTAATTTTAGAAACTGCGACCGACACCATGACGAAACCTTCCGTCTCACCTTTCTCATTTTGTATCCCGTGAAAGGCACAATGCAATGGGCCTCCGGTTCCGTCTACTGTTGTGATGTAGGGCGCTGTCCCCGTCAGGATGCGCGCTTCGGAACCGTCTACGTACATATCGCCCGCCATATGACGACTTGTCTGATAGAAGCGCAAGCCTTTGCGGTCTGCAATCAGAATGGAGTCGATGCCCGAGACGAACTCGGTAATCGCTTCAAGCTGTTCGGTCACGCCCTCGTCCGGATATCCCGCTTCGAGCATATTGCGAACGCCCCGAAGCTCGGCGACATACGTTGCCGTATCGGTGATTTTGCGATCCAACGCCCTTCGCTCTCTGGCAATATCCACGGCAAGGGTAAATCCCAAACTGCAGAGAAGAATCACCGTGACCAATACCGTCATTGTCAGGTAGAGGCGGTGTTCCATTTCGTATCTGCTGCCCTTTTCCCTCATTCTGTCCACCTTCGCACTGTTTCTGCTGTTCGTTTCGTCGAGTTCAGCTGACAAGTCCCAAAGCCGGACGCAAGGCTTACAGGGTGCTAGTTTGTCATAAAATGCTGATAAATGTCAAGTATTAGTTTCAATATTCTGTTTGAACTCACAATTCCTCGACATTTTCAGTACTTTTCTTCGTTTTTTGTTCTTATATTATCTTTTTATCACATATGTCGCTTAAAATAAAGTATTTGCGGCCGCTTTCATTTCGCGCACAAACGCCGCGAGTTCCGTCTCCGCTTTCTGCCCCTTTTCGCCTATGATGCGCATGATTGCGGAACCCACAATCACGCCGTCCGCAATGGCTCCCATGCTCTTTGCCTGCTCCGGCGTCGAGATGCCGAAGCCGATGGCAGCCGGAAGTTCCGGCTTTGCCGCGCGCACCTGTGCGAGCATGGACTTTAAATCCGTTTCGATTTCCTGCCGCTCGCCGGTCACACCGAGCGAGGAAACCACATAGAGGAAGCCCTTCGCCTTGGCGGCAATCTCCCGGATACGCGCCTTGGAAGTCGGCGCAATCATAGAGATATAGTCGATGCCCCTGCTTTCGAAACTCGGTGCGAACTCCGCACTCTCCTCAAAGGGCACGTCCGGAATAATGATACCGTCAATGCCTGCCGCCTCGGCCTTTGACGCAAACTTT
>CAUVLB010000111.1:0-4508 GCA_963552595.1 uncultured Stomatobaculum sp.
GACGTGGTCTATGCGCAGCGCATCGCGAAGGATCTCGGCGTCAAGGTAGAGTTCACTTCGCTGGATCCGGCATCTCGCGTCGAGTATGTGAACACCGGCAAGGTGGATATCACCCTTGCGAACTTCACGGTCACGAAGGAGAGAGCGGAGCAGGTCGACTTTGCGAAGCCCTACATGAAGGTGGCGCTCGGCGTGGTTTCGCCGGAGAATGCCGTGATTCACTCGGTCGATGAGCTGAAGGGCAAGACCCTGATTATTGCAAAGGGTACGACTGCAGAGACCTATTTTGAGAAGAATCATCCGGAGGTAAAACTCCAGAAGTACGATGCCTATGCGGACGCCTACAATGCGCTCCTCGACGGCAGAGGTGATGCGTTCTCGACCGACAACACCGAGGTCATTGCATGGGCAAAGGCGAATCCGGGCTTCGAGGTCGGCATTGACAGCCTCGGCGACTATGACACAATTGCGGCGGCGGTCGCAAAGGGCAATGAAACGCTCCTTAACTTCCTGAATGAGGAGATTGTTGCGCTCGGCAAGGAGAACTTCTTCCATAAGGACTATGACGAGACCTTGAAGCCGGTCTTTGGCGACGCGGCCGATCCGGACGCCATTGTTGTGGAGAGCGGCGAGCTCGGCGAGAGCAAGAACTGAGAGAGAAGACAGGGTTTGGTCTGAGTTTCATATAGAGAAGAGAGCTGTGGGAGAATACCCCCCTACAGCTCTCTTTGCGTGTCTTATTCGTTTGCTGAGCGGACAAGTTCACTCCATACGATAGCATCAACCCACATCGAGCTTGAACTCTCCGCCTTTTTCCTCCCAACAGACTGTTTCACCGTAGATGCAAGCAGAGAAAAGACTTGCGTATCAAGGGTTTGAAGCTCATGTTACCAACTCTTTTTGCCCACCATTCATCTTGTTTTAAAGAAAATGAAAACCCCGCAACGCTTGATTCTACCAGCGTTACGAGGTTTCCTAGAATGAAACAAAAGACAGGGCACTTGCCTCACTGAAAGCGGAGCGGGAGCTCAAGTTCCGCGCTTTCGAGAAGTGCCTTGTCGCGAAGCACGGTCTCGACGGGACCATCCGCCACGAGCCTCCCCTTGTGAAGCACCAGCACGCGCTCGCAACAGTCGTAGACAAAGTCGAGATCGTGGGAGGCCAGGAGCAGGGCAGAGGGCAGGCCGCGGAGCAGATTCAGAAGATTCCGCCGATTCTTCGGATCCAGCGAGGCGGAGGGCTCATCGAGAAGCAAAAGCTCCGGCGAAAGGGTAAGTACCCCGGCAATCGCCGCGAGCTTTTTTTGGCCGCCCGAGAGGCGGTACACCGCGGTATCCGCCTGCCCTTCGAGTTTCACGAGGGAGAGTGCCTTTTCGGTGCGCGCCGCCACCTCTTCCGGCGCATAGCCGTAACTCTCGGCGGCAAAGGAGACATCCGCGCCGACGGTCGGCATAAAGAGCTGATTCTCAGAGTCCTGAAACACATAGCCGATTCGTCTTCTGATTTCCGCCAGTGTCTTTTTTTCAAGCGAAAGCCCGCCGAGGGTAATGGTGGGTTTCTGTCCCTTGGGGGCCGGGAGAAGTCCGACCAAGAGTTTTAAGAGCGTCGACTTTCCGGCGCCGTTTGCGCCGATTAAGCCGACGCGCTCGCCGGGGGCAAGCGAAAAGGAAAGTTCATGTAGGATGGGGCCTGCGCCCGTTCCCTTGTCCTCGTAGGAGAAAGAAAGTCCGGATACGTTTAACAAGAAGCTACCTCCGTAAGCTGCGGCGGGGGTACCGCCGTTCAGGATAACAAGCCGCCGAAGCGTTCAAAAACCGGAAACAGTCGAAACAAAAGACAGTAGGCCATACTGAATAGAAGAAAGAGCGCACTTGCGATTCCGCTGCGCTTCGCGTTTGGCTGTCCTGTCATGACCCCGGAAAAGCCGCGGAGCTTCATGCTCTCATAGATTAGCTGCGCGCGGTCTATGCTTCGTAAGAGCAGCTGTCCTATCATCGAGGCAAAGTTTCGCGGAGAGACGGCCTTTTTGCCCGGTGCGCGGAGCGCGTAGGCGTCCGCAAGCTGATCGCCCTCACGGAGCAGCACAAAGAGATAACGGTAGCTGAGCAGCAAAACCGTGGTAAAGAGGCGCGGGGCGTGAAGGCGCGCAAGCGCCGCCGTTAATTCGTACATGCCGGTGCTCGCCGCAAGCAAAAAGACTGCGAGAAATGCGAGCAGGCTCTTTAGCACGAGGACCGCGAGCAGCAGGGCGGAAAACTGCCCGAAGAGTGCCGGGACAAGCCCCAGAAAGAGCGGAACCGGGAGCAAAAAGCGAAAGTCCGCTATGGCCCGCCGAAAGGGCAGGTCACCGAGGGGATAGAGGAGACAGGGGTAGAGCGCCATGCCGAGCAGTCCGGAGAGCGCCGTTTGCGGAAAGGAGAGTGTCACGCCGAGATAGATGAGTACACTCAGGAGTTTCGCAAGCGGCGAGAGGCGCGTTAAAAGCGTGTCCCTTGCGGCGAGTTCTTCGAGCGCAAGCAGGGAGCGGGAGGCAAAATTGAGGCGGCTCACTTTCGGTACAGCCTGCGGCGAAGCAGGTTTGCAAAGAGCGCCACCACGAGGAGCACGGCGAGGGCACCGAGTATACCGGCCGCTGAGCTCCCCACGACACTGTCGCCGAGGCTATAGTCCGGGAAGCGCGCGGTAAAAGCCTGCATGGCTGCCGTGATGCGGTGAATAGGCGTCTCTGCACTTTCAAGCTCAGTGTTGCCGGTCAGGCGAAGTACCGACCACTCGAGGCCGTCCGGAAAGGCGGAGGCAAAGAGAGAGAGCCCGCCTGCGGTCAGGAGGCTCGCTATGAGCGCAAGACCGAAGAAGCTTCCGGCGCTCAGCTTTTCTGCGCGCGCCGCAGAGGGCAGACTGTTTTCCAGGAGCGAGGGGCGCGCCTCAAAGACAAAGAGAAGAACAGCGGCCGTAATGAGCCCCTCGCCCAGTCCGATTGCCAGGTGTATGGGCTGCATGAGCAGCAAGAAGGCGGTGAAGGGCAGGGGCGTCACGCCTGAAATCGCGGTCTCCAAAGAAACCGAGAAGGCGCCGAGCTGCATGCTGAGCACGGCACCGAGCAGAGATGCGCTCAAGATTCGTTTTTTGCTGATGCCTCCCCTCATGACAAGCTGCCAGAGTTTGCCGCCGAGGAAGCAGCCGTAAAAGGCCATGTTCCAGATGTTCGCGCCGAGCGCAAGCAGACCGCCGTCCGCAAAGAGCAGGCACTGAATCGAGAGCACGGCGCACATGGTGAGAAACGCAGCTTCGGACCCCACGATTGCGGCGAGCAGCATGCCGCCCGCCAGGTGGCCGGAGGAACCCGTGCCGGGTATCGTAAAGTTGATCATCTGCGCGGCAAAGACAAAGGCGCCCATCACCCCCATCACGGGAATGCGGGACTCATCGTCCTCTCGCTGTAATACGCGAACCGAGTGCGCAAGCGCTGCGCCCGAGCAGGCGTACATGGTGCCGGCGACCGGCGGGGATAAAAAAGCATCAGCCATATGCATGGAATTATCTCTCCTTTTATTATTCCTTTTTGATATAGAGGATATAGGTTTGTAAGGGCGGATGTCAAGCGTATTTGAAAAGCGGGGAGGGCTGTGCTATAGTTTTATCAGCAACAGTGAACTCAGGCGTTTCTTACAAAAAAAGGAGGCTTTTATGGCACTGCGCTACGAAAATGAAGCAAACGAAATTGTGGCTTACGATGAGAACGGCGTGAAGCGCGCCTGCTTGCAGTTCCCGGCCCTGGACGATCAGACCGTGGACCTTGAGCACACCGTCGTAGAGGAGCCGCTCCGCGGTCAGGGTGTCGGTGCGGAACTGCTCGAGAAATTTGTGGTTCGCATGCGCGACGAGAAGAAGAAGGCGGTTCTCAGCTGCCCCTACGCAGCGAACTGGTTTGAGCAGCACCCGGAGAACAGCGATTTGGTCGCAGATAAGAAGTGATGCGTTTAGAAGAAATCAGGGCTAAGATAGATAGCCTCGACGAGGAGATTAAGGCGCTCTTATTGGAGCGCCTTGCCTGCTCTTTCGAGGTAGCAAGTGCCAAGGCGGAACAGGGCGAGACGCAGATATACCGCGCGGACCGGGAAGAGGCCATTTTGGAGCGGCTCGGGGGGGAAGTGCCGGAAGAACTGCGCCGGGAGTACCTTGCCATTGTACGAAAAATCATGGAGACCAGCCGTATGTACCAGTACGGCCTGCTCTACGACTGGATGCCGGAGCGTTTCTCGGAACTCTTTGCGGGCGTGCCCTATGAGATTCCGGGGCAGAGAGTCAAGCTCCTGCTCACAAGACCGAATCGCCCGAATGCCATGTCTTCAATTCTCAGCATGGTGGGAGATTACGGCTACAACATGGAGAAGATAGAGCTCTTGTCTTACAGCGAGGACAGAGAGAGTGTGCGCTTTCTTCTCACCGTGCGCGGCGACCTCTCGGAGCGCCACATGCAAAAACTCATGGTACAGCTCGCGGGCGAA
>CAUVLB010000112.1:0-4503 GCA_963552595.1 uncultured Stomatobaculum sp.
AGAAGTACTCTCTTGTTTTGAAACCCCACCCTAATGAAAAAAGCCTCCGGCCGGTAACGGAGGCTTTTTTCATGTCGCACAGGCACTGCAGCGGCATCGCCGAACCCCGTCCCACAGCGCCTGATTTTGCCGACTTTTTCTAATATCTAAAGAAGCCCGTAAACACCCAAACCAAGGTGTTTACGGGCTTCTCTCATTCCGATTTTCGGATTGCCCCTTTTATTTCAGATACTTGTCCATGAGCCCACAAAAATCGAAGGTCGCAAAGTAATCCTTCGGGGTCTCCGCACGGCGTATTAACTGCACTGAGCCGTCTTCACGGAGCAAAAGTTCCGCGCTCCGAAGTTTGCCGTTATAGTTATAGCCCATCGAGAAGCCGTGCGCACCCGTGTCGTGAATGTAGAGATAATCTCCCATTTCAATCTTCGGCAATGCTCTGCCGACGGCGAACTTGTCATTGTTCTCGCAGAGAGAGCCCGTGACATCGTAGACATGGTCGTGCGGTGCCGTTTCCTTGCCGAGCACGGTGATGTGGTGGTAAGCACCGTACATGGCGGGACGCATCAGGTTCACCGCGCAGGCATCCACACCGATGTAATCTTTGTATATGTGTTTCTCGTGAATGGCCTTGGTGACAAGCGCGCCGTAGGGCGCCAGCATGAAGCGTCCCATCTCCGTGTAAATCGCGACTTCTCCGAGTCCCGCCGGAAGCAAAATCTCCTCGTAGACCCGCTTCACCTCTCTGCCGATTTCCAGGATATCGTTGGCACTCTGTTCGGGACGGTAGGGGACGCCCACGCCGCCGGAGAGGTTGATGAAGGCAATCTCCGCGCCCGTCTCCTCTTTTAAGCGCACCGCTTCCCGGAAGAGCACAGCTGCGAGTTTCGGATAATACTCGTTCGTCGTCGTATTGCTCGCGAGGAAGGCGTGCAGGCCGAAGCGCTTTACGCCCTTTGCCTTCATCGTGCGGAAAGCCTCCGTAATTTGCGCCGGGGTCATGCCGTACTTCGAATCGCCCGGGTTATCCATGATACCGTTTGAGAGTTCGAACATGCCGCCCGGATTGTAGCGGCAACTCATGGTCTCCGGGAGCGCCCCGAGCTCGGCCTCAACGCTCTCAATGTGGGTGATGTCATCCAAGTTGATAATGCCGCCGAGTTTTGCGGCAAAGGCAAACTCACCGGGCGGGGTGTCATTCGAGGAGAACATAATCTCCTCCCCCGAAAAGCCGCAGGCATCGCTCATCATGAGCTCGGTCTCCGAGGAGCAGTCCACGCCGCAGCCGTATTCCTTCAGAATATTCAAAAGAAAGGGATTCGGTGTCGCCTTGACCGCGAAGTACTCGCGAAAGCCCTTGTTCCATGCAAAGGCCTCGCGCACACGGGCCGCGTTCTCGCGTATGCCTCTCTCGTCATAGATGTGAAAGGGCGTCGGATACCGGGCCGCAATTTCCCTTGCCTGTTCCAGTGTCAGAAATGCTTCTTTTTTCATAACTTGCCTCATGATTCCGTATGCGTGTGTGCATTCAAATGCTCGCTGCAGTACTCGTGATCCCCTTGGCACTTGGAACAATAGCGGAATTCCAGTTCCGGGTTCGTGAGCTCCGTGCGCCCGCAGACCTCACAGCGATGGCGCGCGGTCTTTTCGGGCGCAGCTTCTTTCTTCCGCTTTGCGCTGTCCAGCGGAATAATCTTGGGGCCGCCCGCATTGCCCTGCCGCCGCTTCGTACCCCCGAATTTTCCGGCAAGAAGATGCTTCAGCGCGCCGGACCAGTGAAGATAGAGTCCCAAGTTCAGCAGCGAGAGCAAAATTGCAACCCGGCTGCCCGCAGTGCCCATAATGAAATAGTAGAGCTCAATTCCCACATAGAGCACCGCCAGATAAATCGCGCGGACAGGAAACAGTCCCATGAAATAAATCTGAAGATTGGGGTAGGTGAGCGCAAACGCAAGGAAAAGCGACAAATTCAGCGCAGTCGGTGTCATCAGCACAAAGCTGTGCATCACGAAATTGACAAAAAAGGCTGCCGTAATGTGAAACAGTATGCCGAGGAAGAGATAGAAGTTAAAGCGGAAGCGCCCCCAACTCTGCTCCAGCATGCCGCCGACCCAGTAGTAAAAGTAGAGCCCCATGGCACCGTAAACCACCGTCTCTATGATATTTTCGCCGTAGCCCGGCGGGAATAAGAGCCAGGTAACCAGGCGCCAAACCTGCCCCCTCAAAATGGCGCTCGGGTTGAGCGCAAGGTAAAGCACATAGGCCGCCGGATTGATGATCCAAAGCACCAAGCCTATGGCATAGATTACGGTAAAGATTCGCATCACATTCGGGATGGCAAAGCGCCCAAAGCGCTTCTCAAGGCGATCCAAGGTATTCATGTACCTTCCTCCTATCAAGAATAGACTTATTATCTAAGAAGATTTGGGCTTTGTCAAATAACGAAACGCACGTTCTTGTCCCCTCCTTGTGTTTCCCTATGTGCTGTGCTAGAATTTATCGCTATATATGGTATAATCGCTGTGCATGCGTCCGCGTGGCGTCTGCACAGCATCGTTTTTACGACTTTGAGGAAAGTAAAGCATGGATAGAAAACAATACAGACTGGGCATCGACATCGGTTCCACGACCGTCAAGATTGCCATCTTAGACGAGAAGAACGAAGTGCTCTTCTCGGATTACCAACGTCATTTTGCGAACATTCAGGAGACGCTTGCCCGCCTTCTGATTGCGGCAAAGGAAAAACTCGGTGAGCTCGACCTGATTCCCATGATCACGGGTTCCGGCGGTCTCACCCTCGCAACCCACCTGCATGTGAGCTTCGTGCAGGAAGTGGTCGCGGTCGCAACAGCCTTAAAGGCCATCGCACCGAAGACCGATGTCGCGATTGAGCTCGGCGGTGAGGACGCAAAAATCATCTACTTCACCGGCGGCATTGACCAGCGTATGAACGGCATCTGCGCCGGCGGAACGGGTTCCTTCATCGATCAGATGGCATCCCTCCTCCAGACGGATGCCTCGGGTCTCAACGACTACGCGAAAAGCTACAAGGCAATTTATCCGATTGCGGCGCGCTGCGGCGTATTCGCGAAGTCGGACATTCAGCCCCTCATCAACGAGGGTGCGACCCGCGAGGATCTCGCGGCTTCGATCTTCCAGGCGGTTGTAAACCAGACCATCTCCGGTCTGGCCTGCGGAAAACCGAGTCGCGGCCACGTCGCCTTTCTCGGCGGCCCGCTCCACTTCCTGCCTGAATTGAAGAACGCCTTCATCCGCACCTTGAGACTCACGGACGAGTACATCATCGACCCGGATAACTCCCACCTCTTTGCGGCCATCGGCTCTGCCATGAGCGCCGAGCAGGAGGAGAGCGTAGACATCAACGATTTGATTGAGCGCCTCAAGAAGGGCGTCTCGATGGATCACGAGGTGCAGAGACTGGAGCCCCTCTTCCGAAACGAAGAAGAGTTCCGCGAATTCGAGGCGCGCCACACAGGCCACTCGGTGAAATCCGGAGACTTCGAGAGCTATGAGGGCAAGATTTTCCTCGGCATCGACGCAGGTTCCACGACCACCAAGATGGCGCTGATCGGCGAGGAGGGCCAGCTCCTCTACAAGTTCTATTCGGGCAACGAGGGCTCCCCGCTGACCACCGCAATCCGCGCAATCGAAGAGATTCAGAAGCGCATGCACCCGAATGCGGAGATTGTCTACTCCTGCTCGACCGGCTACGGCGAGGCACTTTTAAAGGCTGCCTTCCAGCTCGATGAGGGCGAGGTTGAGACCATCTCACACTACTATGCGGCTGCCTTTTTTGAGCCCGAAGTGGACTGTATTCTTGACATAGGTGGTCAAGATATGAAGTGCATCCGCATCAAGGATCACACCGTCGACTCCGTGCAATTGAACGAGGCCTGCTCGGCGGGCTGCGGCTCCTTCATCGAGACCTTCGCAAAGTCGCTCGGTTACTCCGTGCAGGACTTCGCGACAGAAGCTCTCTTTGCGAAGAACCCCGTGGACCTCGGCACCCGCTGCACGGTCTTCATGAACTCCAACGTAAAACAGGCGCAGAAGGAGGGCGCAACCGTCGCTGATATCTCGGCGGGTCTTGCGTACTCGGTTATCAAGAACGCGCTCTTTAAGGTCATTAAGATTGCCGATGCCTCGAGCCTCGGCCAGCACATCGTGGTGCAGGGCGGTACCTTCTATAACGACGCCGTGCTCCGCGCCTTTGAGCGCACGGCGGAGTGTCAGTGCGTGCGTCCCGACATCGCAGGCATCATGGGTGCCTTCGGTGCGGCGCTGATTGCGCGGGAGCGCTGGGAGAACCAGACAACTACCATGCTGCCGCTCGACAAGATCATTGCGCTGCAGTATAAGACCGCCATGACGCGCTGTCAGGGTTGTAACAACAAGTGCGTGCTCACCGTGAACCAGTTCGGCGGCCGCCGCCGCGTCATCTCCGGCAACCGCTGCGAGCGCGGCCACGGGCTGGATCGCAAGAAT
>CAUVLB010000113.1:0-4495 GCA_963552595.1 uncultured Stomatobaculum sp.
TCCCTACGCGCTGCTGCACCACTACGAGTCGAAGTCGCGCGGTCTCGAGGACACAGCGGAAAAGGTGGAGCGCTTTAACCGAGAGGTGGCGCGCTTCATGAAGCGCTGGCCTGAGATACTCGAAAAGGGAGATCCCTATTACAATCCGAACCTGACACTCAGGAAGTCAAACTTTGCGCTCCGGGATCTCGACAAGGAGAAAATCGGAGAGCCTTATCACATGCCGGGCATTGAGAAATACCTGCGCGAATCGGAGGAAGAGGCGTGAGAGCGGAAACATGGGAGCGCGAGGATGCGCGTGTCACGGTGGTCATCCCGAATTACAACGGGATGAAGTATCTGCCGCAGTGCATTGCGGCGCTTCGGCGGCAGACGGAGCGAGACTTTTCCCTCCTCGTCATGGAAAACGGATCCTCGGACGGGAGCGCCGAATGGCTCAGGGAAGAGGGAATTCCGACCATATTCAGTGAGGAAAATCTGGGCTTTGCGGGCGGTGTGAACCGGGCGGTTCGAGAGGTCAAGACGCCTTATGTGTTGCTCTTAAACAACGACACCGATGTATTTCCGGGCTTTGTGCGCGCCCTCGAAGATAGCATTTCGCGGCACGAGCGCATCTTCTCGGTCAGCGCGATGATGATACGCACGCAGAACCACGATGAAATCGATGACGCCGGAGATTTGGTCTCCCTGCCCGGCTGGGCCTTCCAGCGGGGCACCATGGAGCCTTGCGCGGCCTATGAAAAAGAGGCGGAAGTTTTCTCCGCCTGCGGGGGCGCGGCCATCTACCGGACAAAGGTCTACCGGGAGCTCGGCGGGCTCGACGAGAGCTACTTTGCCTATCTGGAGGATATAGACCTCGGCTGGCGGGCAAAGCTTGCGGGCTATCGGAATCTCTATTGTCCGGCGGCCAAGGTCTACCACTTCGGCTCCGCGACCAGCGGCTCGAAGTACAATGCGTTTAAGGTGCGCCTCTCCTCGCGAAACCACATCTTTACGATGGTCAAGAACCAGCCGCTCTGGCAGCTCATCTGGAACTTGCCCTTTCTCTTTGGCGGCATCGTCGTAAAGGCGGCTTTCTTCGCAAAGAAGGGGCTTATTTCAGATTACCTGCGCGGACTGGTCGAAGGGCTCACAGCGCTCCCGGAGCGGGATAAGACGGATTTCTCGAAGATTCCGACCTCCCGTATACTCGCAATCGAGTGGGAACTGTTACTCGGAACCCTCGCGTATCTCAGGCACTATGTCTCCCGGGCAATGAAAAAGGAAGCTGGAAAATCGGCCTCCAATCCAGTATAATCTCCCTATGGTAAAAGACTTCCAAAAACAATTTAATCGACTGCACATCCTCTTGGATGCCTTGGTCATCAGCGGATCCTATTTTCTCGCCTGGTATATTTTGTTTGGTCTCTACCACGAGACGGTCGGGCGGCTCAGCTTTGCCATCTATATGCGGGCGCTCATCTTCATTGTCCCGCTCTACCTTCTTTTGAATGCGCTCTTCGGACTCTATGCGCCGAAGCGGACCAAGGGACGGCGAGCAGAGCTGGCGGGGATTTTAAAGGTCAACACGATAGGCCTTTTGCTCTTCACGCTGGTGCTCTATCTGGGCTCGAAAAATATTGTGCTCTACCACTTCTCACGGCGTCTGGTTGTTGTGTTCTACCTGACCTGCGTCGTTTGTATGACCATAGAGCGCAATATGATACGCAGCTTTTTGCGCCGCATGCGCAGGCTTGGATTTAACCAGAAGAATATACTTCTTGTCGGCTACGGAGAGGCGGCAAAGGGCTACATAGACCGCATTTTGACCAATGCGGAATGGGGCTATCAGATTAACGGCATTCTGGATGACAAGCAGCCTAAGGGCTACAGCTACCACGGGATACGTGTCATCGGCGCCGTTCATGAACTGCAATCTTTGCTCGACCGGAATGCGCTGGATGAGATTGCGATTACCCTGCCGCTCTCGCAGTACGAGAAACTGCAGGGCATTGTGAGCATATGCGAAAAATCCGGCGTTCACACCAAGTTTATTCCGGATTATTACGGCATCATCCCGACCATTCCTTACATGGAGGATGTGGCCGGCATGCCTGTCATCAACATACGCCATGTACCGCTGACCGAGTTCTACAACGCGGCGGCAAAGCGCCTGGTCGACATTGTCGGCGGCATCTTCGGTCTGATTGTATTCTCACCCGTCATGCTGCTTGCGGCCATCCTGGTGAAGTTATCCAGCCCCGGCCCCATCATCTTTCGGCAGGAGCGCGTGGGCTTACATCAGAAGAAATTTTGGATGTATAAGTTCCGCTCCATGCGTCTTCAGGAAGATGCGGAGGAAAAGAAGGGCTGGACGGTCAAGTCAGACCCGCGTGTCACTTGGATTGGCAGCCTTCTCAGAAAAACAAGTCTTGACGAGACGCCTCAGTTCTTTAATATTGTGCGGGGAGATATGAGTCTGGTCGGTCCGAGACCGGAGAGACCCTACTTTGTTGAGAAGTTCAAGGAAGAGATTCCGCACTATATGATTAAGCACCAGGTGAGACCCGGTCTCACGGGTTGGGCGCAGGTCAACGGACTCCGCGGTGACACCTCAATCGAGAGACGCATTGAACACGATCTCTACTACATTGAGAATTGGACGCTGGGCTTTGATTTTAAGATTATTTTGCTCACACTGATTCGCGGGTTCATCAACAAAAACGCTTATTGACACAGGAGATTTTATGGAAAACGAGATGCAGGAGCCGCAGAGAGGCAGAAGCCGAAAGAAAGTGGCGGCAGTTGCGGAGAAAAAGCCGAAGAGCGCAAAGGCGATCAAGCGGCGGCGTTTCATCATTATGGCGGTACTCGAAGTTCTGGTACTGTTTGCCATTTTCTTCTACGCCTATCTCCTGAAGCAGTACTCCAAGATACAGCGGCCGGTGTTTGAGGTAAAGAACGTAGAGAACACGGTGCTCACAACAGACGACATCGCGAAGATGAAGGGCTACTGGAACATTGCGGCCTTCGGTGTCGACTCGCGTGACTCCTCGGTGGGACGCGGCAACAATGCGGACGTCATCATGGTTGTCAGCATTAACCGCGAGAACGGTGAAATCCGCATTGCGAGTGTGTTCCGCGACTCCTATCTGAGCCTCGGAAACGGCAATTACAATAAGATTAACCAGGCCTATGCGGTCGGCGGACCGGAGCTCGCGGTCAAGGCCCTGAACCAGAATCTGGACCTCAACATCACCGACTATGTGACCTTCAACTGGAAGGCGGTTGCGACCGGCATCAACATTCTGGGCGGCGTGGACATAGAGCTGAGCCAGCCGGAGTTTAAGTACATCAACTCCTACATCACCGAGACGGTCAAGGGGACCAAGATCGGTTCTGTGCAGCTCACGCACGCGGGCATGAATCACCTGGACGGCATTCAGGCGGTCGCCTATGCGCGTCTCCGCTACATGGACAACGACTATACGAGAACCGAGCGGCAGCGCCGCGTCCTGGAACTCTGTGTCGAGAAAGCGAAGCAGGCAGATCCCGCGACGCTCTCGGATCTCGCGGGCAATATGCTCTCGATGGTCGCGACGAGCCTCACCTGGGAAGACGGCATGAATCTCGCGATGAATGTCAAGAAGTACAGCATTGTGGACACCATAGGCTTCCCGATGGACAGACGCGAAATCAATATGAGCTTTAAGGGCGCCTGCGTCATTCCGAACACGCTGGAAAAGAACGTCAAGGATCTTCACACCTTCTTCTTCGGCGGCGAGGAGTATACGGTCTCCAAGCAGGTCAAGGAAATCGACAATCACATTGCTTCAGACATTGCGCGCTATCGCGGCCGCGCCGAGGAGAGAAAGTACAAGGAGAAGATGCGCCGGTACAGCGAGGAGAACGAGACCTCCTCTTCGAAGAAGCGCAGTGGTACCGAGGAAGAGACCAAGCGGAGCCGCAACGGAGAGTCGGAGGGCAGCACGAAGAGCACGCGCGAGAGCAGGGAGACGCGCGAGGGCGAATCGAGCACTGCCGAGTCGACGGATTCCCGCGGCAATGCGGTACCGAGCTCCGCGGCAAAGGGCAGCAGCTCGGGCCGGGAGAGCACTTCCGCGGGCGAGAGTTCGAGTGCGGCGGAAAGCAGCTCGGCACGCGAGAGCAGTTCGGCGGCGGAGAGCAGCAGTCAGCTCACGACGCGCGCGGCGACTGCGGCACCCGAGCCTTCGGAGACCAACGGTCCCGCCGCCCACGAGGAATAAATACGAGAAATCAAAAGAAGAACCGTCCTTTCGAAGTGTAGCAAATTCGAAAGGACGGTTCTTTTTATGTGCATTTGAGGCGCATTGTTCACACTTTGCTCGGGATCTCAACACAATTCGTTCACAGCTTTTTTTTATACTGTCAGAGTCGAAACAAAGTAAAGAAGAAAGAGAGGCAGGCAGCATGTACGAGTCGAATGACAGCTATCGCAATTTCAATAATTACCCCTATGACAGCAGCGCGAAGC
>CAUVLB010000114.1:0-4474 GCA_963552595.1 uncultured Stomatobaculum sp.
TCCCTTGCCGAGAATCAAATCCGGCTCGAGCGCCAGTATGCTCTCCTTCGAAACCGACTTCTTATCGCCGAGGCTCTTTAACGAGGCAATCTCGCTCGCAATGTCGCCCTTCAGCGCATTGTCATTGTCAAAGACTGCGACAATCTTATCTTTTAATCCGAGCTTAATCAGAAGCTCAGTCATCGAGAGCTGGGTCGAGAGCACGTGTTCCGGCGCATGTGCATAGCTCATCTCGACTTCCTTGCCCTCGGCATCGTAAATCGTAAGCACCAAGGGATATACCGTTTTCGCAGCCGCATTGTCCTTCGCCGCAGCGCTGCTCTCTGACTTGGTCTCGGCACCTGCTGTGGTCGCTGTCTCCGAACCGTTTGCGGCGCTCGTCTCGGAGCTCGCTGCCTTTTGCCCGCAAGCGGTAATCATCAATGCCGCCGCGACTGCCGCAAGCGGTAAAAGCATAGTCTTGTTCTTCATAGCCTCCTCTTTCTGCGGGATCTCCGCTAAAACTTCTGTTGCCAAACGCTGTTGTCAGAGATACTGAATCATGAGTTTTCCGTCAATGGGGCTCGGGTACACTGCTGCCTCGACCTCAAAAATCCGCCGTATGGTTTCGGGTGTCATCACCTCTTCCGGCACACCGCTCTCCACGATTTCGCCCTGCCGCATGAGATACAGATAGTCGCAGTACTGCACAGCAAGGCTCAGGTCATGCAACGCCGCGAGCACCGTGATGCCGAGATCCTTGATGATCGACAAAATTTCAATTCGGTAGCGTATGTCCAAATGGTTCGTCGGCTCATCCAGAATCAATACCTTCGGGTTTTGCGTGAGCGCGCGTGCCAAGACGACGCGCTGCTTCTCCCCGCCCGAGAGAGACTGAAAATTCCGATCGCGGTAGTCCTTCATGCCGACTTTTTCCAGAGCTTCGAGCGCCAACTCGTAATCCCTGTCTTTTTCCTGTTCGAGGAGCGTGTGAAACGGATATCGCCCCATCAACGCAATATCCATGACCGTATAGTCAAAATTAATCTGATTGAACTGCCCCATGACTGCCATGCGACGCGCGATTTTCTTCCCGGAAAAGCGGGCAATGTCCTCGCCGTCGAGCCGCACATTTCCGCTGTCCGTCTTCTGGGTTTTGTAAATGGCGCGAAGCAAGGTGGTTTTACCGCTTCCGTTGGCCCCGAGAAGTGCCGAGAACTTGTGCTCCGGCACATCGAGCGTCACATGTTTCACGATGGATTTTCCGGCGATCGAGACCGTAATATTTTCTGCTTCCAGTCTCATTTATTTGCCTCCGAATCCGTATCGTTTCCGCACCATCACATAGACAAAGAAGGGGGCACCGATTAAAGCCGTGAAAATGCCGACCGGCAACTCTGTATTCGGTAAAAGGCTGCGCGCAAGTGCATCGACCCAGAGCATGAAGAGGCCGCCGGAGAGCGCTGCGACCGGCAAGAGTCTGCGGTGTGCGGTGCCGACCAGCGCCCGCGCGAGATGCGGTATAATGAGTCCCACAAAACCGATTGTGCCGCAGGCAGCTATCAGAGCCCCCGTGAGCAGCGAAAGCACCAGCAAATACACGAGACGGCAGCGAAAGGTATCTATGCCTATGGTAACAGCTGCCTCTTCCCCGAGCAAAAGGCCGTCTAAAGTCCTCGCCTGAGTCATGAAAAAGAGCACTGCGACAGCGACAATCACAGCAATAAGCCCGATGTTCTTCCAAGCGGCGCGTGTCAGCGAGCCCATGGTCCAGAACTTAATCGACATGATGCCGTCGGAATTTCCGGCAATCGCAATGATGAAATTGGAAAAGGCAGTGAGCAGCGCGTTCACTATCATGCCGGCGAGAATCAGCTTGACCGAGGTGGTTTTGCCGTCCGCCGAGGCCAGTGTGAGCACCAGAAAGCAGGCGAAACCCGCGCCGAGAAATGCCCAGAAACCCGACACAATGCCGACCCCGAGAAACAGAGATCCCGTTGCGCCGAGCGTCGCCCCGGCCGACACGCCGAGGATATAGGGGTCCGCCATTGGGTTTTGCACCACCGCCTGCATGACGCAACCGCAGAGCGCAAGCCCGCTGCCTGCGAGAAAGCCGAGCATCATTCTGGGGACACGTATCTGCCAGACAATCTGCTCCATCGAAACCGGGATGCTGCGCCCGCTTTGCCCGAAGAGATGGCGCTGTAAAACTGCCCAGGTCGTTTCGACCGGGATTCGCACCGCCCCCATACAAAGCGTGATGACTGCAGAAACCAGCGAGGCAAGAACGAGCAGAAAAACAATCTGTTTTGTTGGTCTCGTGAAATGCACCCCTTTCACTTGGTTAGAATTGACTACCGATAGTCTATCTTAACTTAGCGCATCCTTCTTGTCCAGCAAAACAGAGCACCCGCAGAGCGCCGAAACTTTAGAAGCGAAAATCTCTGCGATTCGATGCGTAAATCTCTCTGATATTCTCCGCCGCAATCGCACGGCTTCTCTCGTTCGGGATGGTCGTCAGCTCATGCTCGACCAGTGCCTTTCCGGTCTCCTTGGTCGCATCGGAAGCGTAGTCGGTCAAATACTCCGCGAGGGTCATGAGCGCATTTGGGTGACAGCAGTTTTGAATCTGCCCGCTCTTTAAGAGACTCATAAAGCGGTCGCCCGTGCGCCCCTCCCGATAGCAGGCCGTGCAGAAAGACGGCAGGAAGCCCAGTTTCATAAGCCAGAGTAGGACTTCATCCAAGCTTCTCTGATCCGATACATCGAACTGCTCTGTGTCATGTGCGCGTTCTTCTTCGGCATAGCCGCCGACCGAGGTGCGGGATCCGCCGGAAATCTGCGAGATGCCGACCCGAAGCGCCTTTCCGCGCACTTCCTCCGACTCACGGGTCGAGATAATCATGCCCGTATAGGGAACCGCGATGCGGATGCAGGCGATAATCTTTAGGAAGGTCTCATCGTCAATGCCGTTTTCAAACTTGCTCGGATCGATATCGTCCGCCTTCTTGAGGCGCGGCACACTGATGGTGTGCGGCCCCACGCCGTGCACGGCTTCCAGGTGTTCCGCGTGCATCAAAAGACCCGCAAACTCGTAGCGATACTTGTCTAGCCCGAAGAGCACGCCGATCCCAACATCGTCGATACCGCCCTCCATCGCACGATCCATGGCCTCGGTGTGGTAGCGATAGTTGTGCTTGGGGCCGGTGGGATGCAGCGCCTCATAGCTCTCTTTGTGATAGGTCTCCTGGAATAAAATATAGGTGCCGATGCCGGCATCCCTGAGTTTTCGATAGTTTTCGACCGTGGTCGCTGCGATATTCACATTGACGCGACGAATATCTCCGTTTTTATGGTGGATTCCATATATCGTTTGGATGCACTCTAAGATATAGTCAATCGGATTGTGCAGGGGATCCTCGCCCGCCTCGAGTGCAAGACGCTTGTGTCCCATATCCTGGAGCGCCATGACCTCCTGCCGCACCTCATCCTGCGTCAGCTTTTTTCGCTTGATATGTTTATTCTCCGCGTGATAGGGACAGTAGGTGCAGCCGTTCACACAGTAGTTCGAGAGGTAGAGCGGCGCAAAGAGAACAATGCGATTTCCGTAGAAGGCGAGCTTGATTTCCTCCGCCATCTTCATCATCTCGGCATTTTTTTCCGGAATGTCGCACGCCAATAAGACCGAGGCCTCTCGGTGCGTAAGTCCCTCACAGCGGACTTTCCCGCCCTCATACTTTGGGCGCGCCTTTTCGAGTATGCGATCGATCAGTTCTTCGTTGTGTTTGTTTTCCTCCGCATAGCGAAGAGTATCTAAGATTTCATCGTGGGAAATAAACTCCTCTGCCCTGAGAGAGGCAGGGTTATAAGATATGCTTGCAGATGTAGCCATGAAGTGTTTCCTTTCTTGCGGTTCGGTTGTTTCCGTTCCGTTCAGATTGAAATGATATTGGGGTTGTTATTGAAGCGCCGATGGCGAAGGGAGCGGTTTTGCGTCCCCGCGGGTCTCGGTCAGCCGGTAGCCGATGGATTCCATGCGCCGGCTCAAACAAGAACGGCAGGCTGCCGACTCGTCCCCGGTGCAAATTTTATTGTCATAGAGCAGATATTTTTTCCGGACTTCGACCGGAGACAGATTGGGCATCACGACGTTTGCCCCCGCCTGTATGCCCAGCTCCCGCCCCATGGGATGTATGGTGCCGAGCGCCGTGGTGGCCGGCAAGAGGAGATTCGGCTGCAAAATTCGCAGCAAAGAGAGCAAAAACAGGGTCTGATTCAAATCCCCCTGCTTCTCGTCTCGAAATACGGTCGCGTGCTGCGGGATAAAGGGGCCGATGCCGCACATGGCCGGCTGAAACTCCTGAATAAAGCGGAGATCCTCCGCAAGGGTCTCAACGGCCTGTCCGGGAGATCCCACCATAAAGCCGCAGCCCACCTGAAAGCCTATGGACTTTAAGTCCCGTAAGCAGTCCAAGCGATGGCGGAGCGAGAGCTC
>CAUVLB010000115.1:0-4465 GCA_963552595.1 uncultured Stomatobaculum sp.
CTGGATCGCAAGAAAAAGGAAGTCCCGAATGTCTTCGATTACAAGATGCACCGTCTCTTTGACATCGAGACCCTCTCGGAGGACGAGGCGCCCCGCGGCACCATCGGCATCCCCCGCGTCTTAAATCTCTACGAGAACTACCCGTTCTGGGCTGTCTTCTTCCGCGCGCTCGGCTTTCGCGTCGTGCTCTCTCCGGTTTCGACCCGCAAGATTTACGAACTCGGCATCGAGTCCATCCCCTCGGAGTCGGAGTGCTATCCCGCAAAGATTACTCACGGCCATGTGAGCTGGCTCATCAGGAACGGTATAAAGACCATCTTCTACCCCTGCATTCCCTACGAGCGGAATGAGGAGAACGGTGCGACCAACCACTATAACTGCCCGATTGTCACAAGCTACGCCGAGAACATCAAGAACAATGTCGAGGAGATCGAGACGGAGAATATACGCTTCCTGAGCCCCTTCATGGCGTTCACGAACGAGAAGATTCTCTCTGCTCAGCTTGAGAAGATTATGCAGCAGGAATTCGGAATTCCCGCTGCCGAGACCCGCGCCGCGACCCATGCGGGCTGGGCTGAGCTCTTACAGGTTCAGAAGGACGTCGAGGCCGAAGGCGAGCGCGCCGTTCAGTGGTGCATAGACAATAAAAAGCACGGCATTGTCCTCGCAGGCCGCCCCTACCACCTGGATCCGGAAATCCACCACGGCATCCCGGACATGATCGCGGGCTTCGGCCTCGCGGTTCTCACCGAGGACTGCATCTCCCACCTCGGCAAGGTGGAGCGTCCGGTTGTGGTCTCCGACCAGTGGATGTACCACTCCCGCCTCTATGCGGCTGCAAGCTATGTAAAGAACAGCGAAGTTCTGGATCTCGTGCAGCTGAATTCCTTCGGCTGCGGCCTTGATGCGGTCACGACCGACCAGGTCTCCGACATCCTGACAGGCTCCGACAAGATTTACACGGTCTTAAAGATCGATGAGGTCAATAACCTCGGTGCGGCGCGCATTCGCATCCGCTCCCTGATTGCGGCGCTCCGCGTCCGCGACCGGAAGCACTACCAGAGAACGGTGAAGTCTGCGGCTTATGACCGCGTCCTCTTCACGAAGCAGATGAAGAAGGACAACTATACGATACTCTGCCCGCAGATGTCGCCGATTCACTTTGACCTGCTCGCGCCGGCAATTTCCGCCTTCGGCTACAATGTTGTGCTCCTTGACAACGATGACCGCCGCGCGGTTGATATGGGCTTAAAGTACGTGAACAACGATGCCTGCTTCCCCTCGCTCTGCACGATAGGTCAGGTCATGGATGCCCTGCTCTCCGGCGAGTACGATTTAAACCACACCGCCATCTTCATGAGTCAGACCGGCGGCGGCTGCCGCGCTTCGAACTACATCGGCTTTATCCGCCGCGCCCTCGAGAAAGCGGGCATGGGGCACATCCCGGTTATCTCGGTAAACGTAGGCAACATGGAGCAGAATCCGGGCTTTAAGGTCACGATTCCCATGGCCATCAAGGCGATTCAGGCGACCGTCTACGGCGATGTCATGATGCGCTGCCTCTACGCGATCCGCCCCTACGAAATGGTGCCCGGCAGCGCGGAGCAGCTCCACAAGAAGTGGCGCGCCATCTGCACCAAGGCAGTCTCCAAGCGAAATCCGGCCATGAGCGAATACCGTCGCATTGTCCGCGCCATCGTAAAGGACTTTGACGAACTGCCCCGTCGCCCGGTCAAAAAGCCGCGCGTCGGCGTGGTCGGTGAGATTCTGGTCAAGTTCTCGCCGCTCGCAAACAACCACATTGTGGATCTTCTGGAGCGCGAGGGCGCCGAGGCCGTCATGCCGGACCTCCTCGACTTCATGTACTACTCTTTCTATAACTTAAACTTCAAGGCCGAGCACCTCGGCTTCTCGAAGAAGGGAGCCTTCCTCTGCAATGTGGGCATTAAGCTCATGGACTGGTTCCGCGCAGACGCAAAGGCAGCACTCCGGCGCAGCAAGCACTTCACCGAGCCGGGTGACATTCGCCACATGGCAGAGATGAGCTCCAAGTTTGTCTCGCTCGGCAACATGACGGGTGAAGGCTGGTTCCTGACCGGTGAGATGTTAGAGCTCATTGAGAGCGGCGTTAAGAACATTGTTTGCACCCAGCCCTTCGGCTGCCTCCCGAACCACGTGGTCGGTAAGGGCGTAATCAAACAACTCCGTGCCTCCTACCCGGATGCGAACATCATCGCAGTCGACTACGATCCGGGCGCGTCCGAGGTAAACCAGTTAAACCGCATCAAGCTCATGCTCGCAATGGCGCAGAAGAACCTGCGCGGCGAATCCTGTGCGCTTCCGGAGGAAAACGAAGCGCAGGGCTCCTGCGGTTGCGGCTGCGGAAGCCATGGCGGCGCTCACAGTCACGGCGGCGGCTCTTGCGGCTGCTCGCACTGCGGTTAATCACTTCACCGATACACCGCAATCCGAGAATTGCAAAAAGGACCTCGAAGCATACGCTTCGAGGTCCTTTTGATTTGCCGCTTTCACGACGCCCCTGCCTCCGAGTTTCCGCGCGCCGTCTGTTCTTCTCACTGTAACCCGTTAATTGTAATCTCGCCGAGTTCACTGCGAAGCAAGAGGCGCTTGCCGCTGTTTGCGCGCTGTAAAAGCTTGGTGCCCGCGGCGGTTCCGTTCAGGTACACCGTTCCGAGTTCGGTGCGCGATAAAATATCAAACGCCGCAATCGGCTCCGCGAGGGTCACATTCAGATTCGAGAGTTCCGCATCCGCCTTGAACTCTGTTGTTCGAAGCGCATCCGCGCGGAGAGAACCCGCGCTTAAGGTGAGCAGAGCGCGCTCCGCGCTCACATTCTGCAGGGTCACGTCACCGAGCGCCAAGTTTGCCGTCAAACTCTCCGCGCTCACGCCGACGAGGCTCAGGTTGCCGGATCCAAGCTGTATGTTCAGCTGCCCGAGTGCGGTGCCGCGCGGCACCGCAATGCGAAGTACCTTGCCATCCGCGCTGTTCTCCTTCACATAGAGAGTCTCGTTCTCTCTGTCCTCAAGCTGTAGGGGCGTAGCTCCGTCGTAGTCTAAGTGGAAGTTACGGTCAATGCTCTCCGAGAGCTCAAGGCTCAGGCTTTCGCCCTCTACCGTGAGGCTGCGGAAGCTCCGCGTAAGCGTGCCGCGATTCACCGCGACTGCCTGCGTCTCCGCGGCAGCACTCTCCGAAGCCCCGGCCTCGGCCGCCGTCTCTCCTTCCGCTGCGGCAAGGGTCTCGCCCGCCGCGTTTGTCATGCCCTCCGCGTTTGTCTCACCCTCTGTAAGGCTCTCACCCGCCGCATTCGTTTCGCCAACGCCTCCGCTTTCCTCGGGACTCAGCGCCGCCTCGCTCTCTGCGGCGCCGCTCTCTTCACTGCTCTCCTCCGCCGCCGCACTGCTCGCATTGCTGTCGCTTGCGCGAAGCTCCGCCTCCGTACTCGTCTCCGTCACACTCTCCGGACGCGAAAAACGATCCACAACGGACGAGCACGCCCCGAGCAACAGTACACTTCCGCCGAGCGCCGCAAGCAGCACACAAAGTCTTTTTTTCATCTTAGCCCTCCTAATAACAGCCGATTCCGGCAGGTCTTCTCCCATGATTCAGTATGCCGAAAAAGAGGGCATATGTCAATTGACAGGAATAAGTAGCTGTTCTATACTCAGGACATGAATAGAAAATATCTCTCACCGAAAATTCAAAGTGCACATTTCGAGACAGAAAGCGATTCTGTTTTCATTGACTCCGTTCGCACTCTGTTTCCGATTCTCAGTACGATGGCTATCAGCAAATTGGCCAAAAACAGCTTATTGGGCGGCATCGTAACGATTGCCTATGCGGTGTATACCCTGCGCTTATTATGGCAGAACCGTCATGCCGAAGATCCGACGAGCGAAGTTACCTTACAGATAGGTCGTGACATCCGCAAGCTGTTCGGCATCTGATAGTCCACTTGCCAACGCTTGAGCGAAACAAAAAGACACAGACGAGAACGCTTGTGTCTTTTTGTGATGTCTCCCGATAAGCCGAGAACGCCCTGCCTTTCTCTCATTCTGCATGAGTCTCAACTTCCATGAGGGCTTTGGTACGGCAATCCCTTCACACACAAAAACACCCGCGGGCATCTCTGCCTGCGGGTGTTTCTATTGTTGTATTTCTTACAGCGAGAGCACATCCGCAAACGCCTGGATTGCGGTCTGCGCCTGACCGAAGTCTCTCATCTGCTGGTCAATGCCCAGCTTGATGTGCGGGATGCCCGCATCGTCGAGAGCCTTCTTCAGGTACGGATACTCCATCTCCTCCGGATCGCAGAACTGCTGCATGAAGAGCACAAGGCCCTGTGCGCCGCTGTTCTTCACAAGGTCTGCAACGAACTCGCCGCGGCGGTTCTTTGCGGACTGCGGATCGTAGAGCAGAATATCGTGGTCGCGGTTTGCGAACT
>CAUVLB010000116.1:0-4452 GCA_963552595.1 uncultured Stomatobaculum sp.
GTGGAAATGCATCAGAAGGGGGTTTCGGCGGAGCGTGTCGTCATGACGACTTTGCATGCGGGCGGCAAGTTTGACAACAACGCCTATAAGACGAGCGGCGGACTGCACGGCGTGGGTTCCTCGGTTGTGAACGCGCTCTCCAAGAAGATGCGGGTTCGCATTACGCGCGGCGGCGTAGTCTATGAGGACAGTTATGCGAAGGGAGTTCCGACGACGGAGCTCAAGAACGGACTCTTGCCGATTGTCGGGAAAAAGGCGGGGAGCGGGACGGAAATTACCTTTTTGCCGGATCCCGAGATTTTTGAGAAGACGCATTTCCGCGCGGACTGGTTAAAGTCGAGACTCCACGAGACTGCCTACTTAAATCCCGGCATCACCATCTATTACGAAAACAAGCTCCCCGGCGAGGAGGAACAGGAAGTATTCCGCGAGCCCGAGGGGCTGATTGCCTATGTCCGCGCGCTGAACGAGGGGCAGACCGCGGTGCACGAGCCGGTCTACATCAAGGGGCGCTTTGAGGACATTGAGCTTGAGTGCGCAATCCAGTTTGTGGATGCCTTTGAGGAGAAGCTGCTCGGCTTCTGCAACAGCATTTACACCGCCGAGGGCGGCACGCACTTGCAGGGCTTTAAGACGCGCTTTACCCAGCTGGTCAACAGCTATGCGCGCGAACTGGGGCTGCTCAAAGAGAAGGATGCGAACTTTACGGGTGCGGACACGCGAAACGGCATGACGGCGATAGTTGCCATCAAGCATCCGGATCCCATCTTCGAGGGGCAGACCAAGACCAAGCTCGCGAGCGCAGATGCGACCAAGGCGGTCTCTTCGATTGCGGGCGATGAGCTCACGCGCTACTTTGACCGCGACTTGGAGACGGTTCGCGCCATCATCGCCTGCGCCGAAAAGTCGGCAAAGATACGCAGGGCGGAAGAAAAGGCGAGAACCAACCTCCTCGCAAAGCCGCGTTTTTCGTTCGACTCGAACGGAAAGCTCGCAAACTGTGAGTCCCGGGATCCCTCGAAGTGTGAAATCTTCATCGTCGAGGGAGATTCCGCAGGCGGCTCCGCGAAGACCGCGCGCAACCGCATGTACCAGGCCATACTTCCGATACGCGGTAAAATCCTGAATGTCGAGAAGGCTTCCATGGACAAGGTACTCGCAAATGCGGAGATTAAGACCATGATCAACAGCTTTGGCTGCGGCTTCTCCGAGGGCTACGGCAATGACTTCGACATCACGAAGCTGCGCTACGACAAGATTATTCTGATGACGGATGCCGATGTCGATGGCAGCCACATCGACACCCTGCTCTTAACCTTCCTCTACCGCTTCATGCCGGAGCTCATCTACGACGGTCATGTATACATTGCGATGCCGCCGCTTTACAAGGCAGTTCCGACGCGCGGCAAGGACAAGGAGGGGGTCTACATCTACGATGACAAGGCGCTCGAAAAATTCAAGGCGAAACACAAAGAGGGGACTTACACCCTGCAGCGCTACAAGGGTCTCGGTGAAATGAACCCGGAGCAGCTCTGGGAGACCACCCTGAATCCGGAGCAGCGCATGTTAAAGCGGGTTGAAATCGAGGATGCCCGCCTCGCGAGCGAGGTCACGGCTCTCTTAATGGGCAGCAACGTGGGACCCCGGCGCGACTTCATCCACGACCACGCTGACGAAGCGGAAATCGACGCATAAAGGCGAGAGAGGAATACCATGGCAGAGAAAATTCTTCGAACCGAATACTCTGAGGAGATGCAAAAGAGCTATCTCGACTATTCGATGAGTGTCATCACCGCCCGCGCGATTCCGGATGCGCGGGACGGTCTAAAGCCGGTGCAGCGGCGCGTGCTCTACGACATGAGCGAGTTGCACTTGAGTCACGACAAGCCGCACCGAAAGTCTGCGCGTATTGTCGGTGACACCATGGGTAAATACCACCCGCACGGCGACAGCTCGATTTACGAGACCCTGGTCGTGATGAGCCAGCCCTTTAAGCGCGGCATGCCGCTGGTCGACGGCCACGGTAACTTCGGCTCTATCGAGGGCGACGGCGCGGCGGCCATGCGTTACACCGAGGCAAAGCTCCAAAAGTTTGCGGAGGAAGTCTATCTCCGCGACCTCGATAAGACCGTCCGCTTTGTCTCGAACTACGATGAGACCGAGAAGGAGCCCGAGGTTTTGCCGGTGCGCATCCCGAACCTCCTTGTGAACGGCGCGGAGGGCATTGCGGTCGGCATGTCTACCTCGATTCCGCCGCATAACCTCGGGGAAGTCTGCGACGCCTGCATCGCCTACATCAAAAATCCGGAGATCAAGTACGAGAAACTGCTCGGCTTATTAAAGGGACCGGATTTCCCGACCGGCGGCATTGTCGCCAATCAGAGCGAGCTCCCGCTGATTTACAGAACCGGCGTCGGCAAAATCAAGCTGCGCGGACGCATTGAGGTGGAGCTCGGACAGAAGCGGAGCGATCGCGACAAGCTGGTGATCACCGAGATTCCCTATACCATGGTCGGTGCGGGCATCGATAAATTCCTCATGGATGTGGCGGCGCTCGTTGAGAGCAAAAAGCTCCCGGAGATCGTGGACATCTCGAACCAGAGCTCAAAGGAAGGTGTTCGCATTGTCCTGGAACTTCGCCGCGACGCGGATCTGGACCGTGTGAAGAATATGCTCTATAAGAAGACCAAGCTCGAGGACAGCTTCGGCGTCAATATGCTTGCCATTGCGGACGGCAGACCGGAGACCCTTGACTTAAAGGGCATTTTAAAGCACTATCTCGCCTTCCAGTATGCGAATGCCGAGAAGAAGTACGAGACTCTGCTCGAAAAGGAGCGTGTAAAGCAGGAGGTGCAGGAGGGCTTGATTGCCGCCTGCGATTGTATTGACTTGATCATTGCGATACTTCGGGGCGCGAAGAAACTGGAGGACGCGAAGGCCTGCCTCACGACGGGCGATGCAAGCCGCATTTACTTTAAGGATCCGAGTTACCTGCGGGATGCCATGCAGCTTAAATTCACGGAGCGCCAGGCACAGGCCATACTCGAAATGCGCCTCTATAAGTTGATCGGACTTGAGATTTTGGCGCTCGAAAAGGAGCACGCGGAGACCCTGAAAAAGATTGAGACCTACGAGGGCTATCTCTCGAGCCGCGAGAAGCTTGACAAGCTTCTCATAAAGGATCTCGAGGCCATCAAAAAGGAATATGCGCACGAGCGCCGCACCCGGCTCGAGGATAGCAAGGAGGCTGTGGTGATTGAGAAGGAGCCGGAGGATGAGCAGGTTATCTTCCTTCTGGATCGCTTCGGCTACGCGAAACTTTTGGATGTCGCGAGCTATGAGAAGAACCGGGAGCAGATTGAGAGCGAGTACCGCGCGGTTGTTCCGATTATGACGAGCGGGCGCATACAGCTTTATACCAGTGCGGGGGTGCTGCACCAGGTCAAGGTGCGGGATATTCCGGCGGGCAAGCTAAAGGACAAGGGTGTGCCGATTGACAACCTGAGCCGCTTTGACGGGCGGAAAGAAGAAATCCATCTGGTTGCGGCGGCGGGGAGCCTCAGCAAAGAACAGCTCCTCTTCGTGAGCCGCGATGGCTATGTGAAGCTGGTCGACGGCGCGGAGTTCGAGACCGCCAATAAAACTGTGGTTGCGACCAAACTGGGAGACGGCGACACGGTGACGGCAGTGGCGGTGCTCGGGAAGGGAAAACAGGAAGTCCTCTTGTTGAGCGGTGAAAACTATGCCCTGCGCTTTAACGCCGAGGAGACACCGCAGATGAAGAAGAATGCGCGCGGCGTGCGCGGCATGCGCCTCGTTGCCGGTGACTTTGTGCAGAAAGCGCTGCTGCTTCCCCCCATGGAAGAGTTTGTTTTCAACGGGAAGAAGGTTAACCCGGAGAAGATACGGCGCGGTCACAGGGATACGAAGGGCGAAAAACTGAAATAAGACTTTGGCGTAGAGAGAAAGAAGATAGGAGAGAGCCGGGAGGGGGTACCCTGCCCGGCTTTTCCGGTTTTCTGCCCGAAACCGATGAAGGCGCAGGATAGAAGGAAGTACGCCGCAGAACAAAGTAACGAAGCGGATTAATTGGTTCACATAATAGATGCGCGGAGATAAAAGGTGAGCAAAAAAATCGTACTTGCGATATTCGTGCGGTCAAAAATCCGGACAAAGAAATTGGATTTTACGATTTTCAAAAAATAAATTGAAAAAGTTTGGAAAAACGCTTGACGCCTCCCTGGCAGGGTGGTATAGTACACAAGCTTGCTCGTGAGGGCGGGCCAAGAACCTTGAAAATCAAAGATCAGACAGTACAAACAACCCTGAAATCTCTGTGAAAACAGAGGGTTTGCGGACATCTTTCGAATGTGTTCGTAGACTTCCAAAAGAATTTCAAAAAGAACCAAACCAAGTAATAACGGGTAAAATAACTGAGAAAGACCAACGTTA
>CAUVLB010000117.1:0-4451 GCA_963552595.1 uncultured Stomatobaculum sp.
GTTCCGCCTCCTCGTAGTTCAGCATGCCGTCAATCTGGCAGGTTCCGCCCGTAATTGCATCGCGGACCACCGGGTTCGAATACGTTCTGCCGTCGTAGATAATGGCAATGTGCTGACCGACCAGTCGGCTCGTCGCATCGGCAAAGGCCTTCGCCCCTTCCTCGGTGAAATCGAGTTCCACGAGATACTTGCTCTGCCCCGTGGTCTTGTCCTGCATCTGTGCCGGCTTTGCGCTCTTCACCTGATCGCCGGTCAGAATGACCGCGCCGGTCGGATCCACAAAGGTCAGCGAACCCGGACGGCCCAAATCCTCGAGAATCTGGTTTGCATCGGAGACGCCCGGAATGTCAATGTTAATGCGGTTCCGGCCCTCCTGATAAACCTGCGCCTCGGTGGAATAGTTCTCCACACGGCGCTGGAGCTTGAAGATGGTGTCCTTCATGTCCTGGGCGCTCGGATTCTCCTCCTTCGCCTGATAGGTGATGCTCACACCGCCCGCAAGATCCAGACCGAGCTTAATCTTATTGCTGCGCATACTGTCGTATGCGAGATATAAGAAGCCCACCAGAAGCGCAAGAAGCACCAGCAGGCGCAACGCGCCCTTTCCCTTTTCGCTCTTCATACTAGCTACCTCCCCCTTGAATGTCAGATTGCCGCCTGCTCCTCTGCCGCAGCCGCATCCAGCATTTCGGCCGCTTTAATCATGATGGCACATTCAATCCGCTTTTTTTGCATTGCGCAGCCAATCTCGTAAGCATCCGTCAGATTGTGATGGAAGTTGTGAGAGTTTGCCGCGCAGCCGCCGCTGCAGTAGAAACGAACCTCGCAGTCCTTACACTGCGGCTTGGCATAGACATTACATAACTTGAACTCATCGCAGATATCACTGCGCTGAATACCGCTGTCGACGTTGCCGAGCAGGAATTCATCCTTGCCGACAAACTGATGGCAGGGATAGAAATCGCCCCAGGGTGTCACCGCGAGATACTCGGTTCCCGAGCCACAACCCGAGAGCCGCTTCGCGACACAGGGACCCTGCTTCAAATCGATTTGGAAGTGGAAAAAGACAAAGCCCCTCCCCTCCCGGCGACGCTTCACATATTCCGCGGCGAGCTTGTCGTACTGCGCAAGGATAATCGGCAGATCTTCCTCGCGTATCGCATAGGGCTCCGCGGGATCCGCGACCACCGGCTCCATGCTCATCTTCTCAAAGCCGAGATCCGCAAAGTGCAACACATCCTCAGAGAACTCCAGGTTGTTGTGCGTGAAGGTTCCGCGGATGTAGTAGTCCTTGTGCTGCTTGTCCCGCTCCGCCGCAAAGCGCTGGAATTTCGGGACAATGATGTCGTAGCTGCCCTGGCCGCCGCGCGTCGGGCGCATGCGGTCGTTCACTTCCTTGCGGCCGTCCAGCGAGAGGACCACATTCGACATCTCTTTGTTGCAGAACTCCGTGATTTCATCGTTTAAAAGCACGCCGTTCGTGGTCAGCGTGAAGCGGAACAGCTTGTCGTGCTCCTTCTCAAGAGAGCGGCCGTACTCGACGAGCTGCTTCACGACCTTCCAGTTCATGGTCGGCTCGCCGCCGAAGAAATCGACCTCAAGGTTTCGACGGGAGCCCGAGTTTGCCACGAGGAAATCCAGCGCCTTCTTGCCGACTTCAAAGCTCATCAGCGCTCTTCTGCCGTGGTACTCGCCCTCTTCCGCAAAGCAGTAGCGACATGCGAGGTTGCAGTCGTGCGCAATGTGAAGACAGAGCGCCTTGACTACGGTCTTTCGCGCCTTAAAATCGCGCACAAAGCTCTGATAGCCGTCCTTCGTGAAGAGCTCCTCGGCGTCAATGAGCGCCTGCATGGTCTCAATGACTTCCTCAATCTCCTCCGCCGGATAGTCCGCCTTCAGTTCTGCGCGCACCGCATCCTTGGCAGCCTCGGAGAGCGGCGTTGCCTTCTCCAGTTCTCCGACCACCGGCTCGGCGGCCTGCACCGCCCGATAGAACGCCGGATCCGCGACATGCACGGAACCTGAGTTTACGTCCATCACGATGGCGATGCCGTTGTTGATAAATTGGTGAATCAAGCCTATACCTGCTTTCTATATACAAACTTCTTTATATCTCATGCAGTTTCCGCCCCGGGCGGTCTGCAAAAATGCTCTGCAAGATAAGAACCCCTACAATCCTCTCAGACTGTAGGGGTCTCCCGTCGTCTCCGGGACCTTATCTGTTCTCGTTCTCGCAGCTCTGATTTCCGACGGTGCAGGAAGTCTTGCACGCGGACTGGCAGGAAGTCTGGCACTCGCCACAACCACCATGCGCCATGCTTGCCTTCAGAGGCTTCTCATTCAGGGTCATAACATGCTTCATCTCATTGCCCTCCTCTCCGTGATACTCTGAAAAATTATAACATACCGCTTTTTACTTGACAACGGCTTTCTCTGCCGCAAGGGTGAGCTTGACTTCGGCAATTCTGGTCTGCTCCATGCGTGTAACCGTAAAGCGCATGCCGTCACGCTCAACGCTCTCGCCCTCCCTCGGGAAATGCGCAAGCTGCTCTAACACATAGCCGCCGATGGAATCATAGTCTTCGGAAGCAAGTTTTAACTGCAGCGCCTCATTCAAATCGTCAATCTTTACATTGCCCTCAATGAGATAGGTGTCCGGAGCCACGCGCCGTATGCTCTTTTCCTCGTCGCGGTCATATTCGTCGCGAATTTCGCCCACGATTTCCTCGAGAATATCCTCCATCGTCACCATGCCCGCAGTCACGCCGTACTCGTCCAGCACTATGGCGAGGTTCGTATAATTTTTCCGCATCTCAACCATGAGATCCGAAGTCTTCTTCATCTCATAGGTAAAGAGCGGTTTCCGCATCAGCTCCGCAATGCGGAAGTTTTTCTCCGGCGCACGAAACAGCAGGTCTTTGACATTTAAAATGCCGACTATGGTATCCGCCGTGTCCTTGTAGACCGGAATGCGCGTGTACTGCTCTTCGCGCACCACTTCCATGAGCTCTTCCTTGCTCGCATCAATGTCGATGCAGACCATATCGATGCGCGGAATCATAATATCCCGCGCGCTCCGATCGCCGAAATCAAAAACATTGTCGATGATTTTTCGCTCGTCGTTTTCGAGCACGCCGTCCTCATGTCCCACCTGGACTATGGTTCTGAGCTCCTCCGCGGTCATGAGTTCTCTCTCGTTCGGGCGATCCGCGCCGAAGAGTTTCAGCACAAGTCGCGCCAGATTGTTGACCACAAAGACAAGGGGCGTGAAGAGCCACATCAGACTGCGCACAGGCCCGGCCGCACGGAGGGCAATGCGCTCCGCGTTGCGACTCGCCATGGTTTTCGGTGCAACCTCGCCGAAGACCAGCACCGCAAGCGTCAGGATGCCGGTCGCAACGCCGACCATCTTGCTGCCAAAGAGCGAGAGGGTCACGGTCGTTGCGAGCGAGGAGGCATAGAGATTCACCACATTGTTGCCAATCAGGATGACCGAGAGCATTTTCTCGGGCTTTTGCAGAATGGCGAGTAGGGTAATCGCCCTCTTATCGCCCTGTCCGGCGAGTGTGCGTATGCGAATGCGGTTTACGGTTGTGAGAGCCGTCTCCGCCGAGGAGAACAGAGAGGAAGTTCCGAGCAGGAGGATGAGCAGACATAGTTGTATGAGATCTTGGCGACTCAAGATTGTCTCCTTTTGGAAAGCAGGCGTTTCATTCCCCGCGCGAGTTCGATGAGAGCCGTGAGGCCCATGCCGAACGCGATGAAGAGGTCGCCGAGGTTAAACACCAAATGTTCCGTTTTTTGATTGGTGAGGGAAAGATAATCGACCACGTAACCGCGGAAAAAGCGGTCAAAGAGATTGCTCGCGCCGCCCGCAAGCACCAGGGCGAGCGCCGTTTTTTCCGCTTTCCCGCCGCGCTTCGGGAGCAGGGCGGAAAAGCGAAGCAGCACCAGACTCTCAATGAGCAGCGGCCCGCCGAGCACGATTTCCCTGTGCTTTTTGAAGAAGCCGAGCGGCAGACCCTCGTTGTGAAAGCGCTTTATGAAAAGCAAGGGCTTTCCGGGCGGCAGTTCCCGCGGAAATGCCTTCTCAGGCAGCGCTTCGACCGCACTTTTCCCGACTAAATCCAGAGCAGTGAGAAACGCAATCAAACGATAGTACCACATTAGGCCGCCCCCATGGGCTTCCCCATCAAGGTAGAAATCACGTACCAAATCAGCACAATAACGCCCAGCACAATGCGGTAGTAACCGAAGACCTTGAAGTCGTTTTTCTTAACCCAGCTCATCAGGAAGCGTATCGAGTACAGCGAGACCAGGAAGGCCACCGCCATGCCAAGCACGAGGTAGAGAATCTCGACATTGCCGAAGGGGATGCCGTATTTTATAAATTTTACAAACTTCAGGAGGCTCGCACCGAACATAACCGGGATGCCGACAAAGAAGGAAAA
>CAUVLB010000118.1:0-4434 GCA_963552595.1 uncultured Stomatobaculum sp.
GGGGTATTGTTTTCGCCTTGCGCCCGAAAATCTGATGTTCGACCGCAATCTCTGCCCGCGTGTATTGGTTCGGGATATCGAGAGCGAAGTAGCTCGGGCGGAAGTGTTTTTTCGCGCCTACCGTGCGCTTTCGGCAGCCCTGCTCTCGAAGCGCTATGATTTCTCGGACTTCTATGAGGGCGGTGAGCGCCTCTTCGAGGCGGAACCCGAATGCCGCTCTCTGCAGTCGCTTCGAACTGCGGCGGAGCTTGCGACAAATCTGCGGACGCGCTGGGAGCAGAGCTTAAAGGAAAAAAGGGAAGGGACCGTACGCATCTCAAAACGGCGTGCGCACATTCTGAGAGCGGCACTCCCCCTGCTTGGGACAGCGCTCATCGTGCTTTGCGCTCTGCTCTTTTACGGCTACCGCATTCGCTTGCGTCACAGCGAACGCCTGCTTGCGGCCGGAGAAGCCTATCTCCGCGAGGACTATCTCGCGGTCACGGCGGCGTTGCGGGACACGGACGCGGCGCGTTTATCGCCGGAACAGCGCTACATGTTTGCGCGCGCCGCGGTGTTTACGGAGGGACTCACGCCGAAACAGCGGGAGAATATACTCGCGGCGCTCCATGTAAAGAGCGAGGAAAGCCTGCTTTCCTTCTGGATATTCATTGCCCAGAACCGTTTTTCTGAGGCAGTCGACGCGGCGAAGCGGCGCGATGACAGTGAGCTCCAGCTTTATGCGCTCCTAAAAGAGGAGAGCCTGCTCGCAAGCAGGCAGGATTTAAGCGGGGCAGAGCGGGAGGCGGAAGCCGCACGCATCTCGGAGGCCATAGAAGCGCTTCGAAAAAAGCGGGACGAAGCAAAGGGGGACGGAACATGAGTCGCTATCTGTACCGAACGGAGGATATGATTACGGAGAGCGGGAAGCCGCTTGTAGAGCACAGCGCTGCCTTACTCGGCGTACTGACGGAAGACCGCTTTTATGCGCTTCCCAAAGAGCCGGTTTTTATCGGCACAGCGCCGCCCTGCCAGCTTGTGACCACAGAAAAGGACTTCTTTGCGGTCCTGAACCCGGACGGAAATTTCTGCCTGCACACGGGGAAACTTTACCGAAACGGCAGGATTTTTCCCGGGGGGAGCATAAGGCTTCAATGCGGGGACAAGCTGTACTTCGGGGAGAGCCTGCTCTGCTTTCGGGGAAACAGCTTGTTGCTTGCGGGGGATAAGCTGAGTTGCAGTCTAGATCCGCTGCCGAGTCTCCCACCCGGGCCGCCTAAGTTTCCGGAATACAGCCGTTCACCGCGAACGCGGGTCCCGCTTCTTTCAGAGACGGTCGAGATTCTTCGCCCGGAACACTTGCCGGAGCAGACCAGGGGGGAACAGCTGCGCCGCGTCTTACTGCCCTTCTTCGCCCTTCTCGTAATGGGCGGCAGCGCCTTCCTTTTGGGGCGCTTTTCCGTGCTGCTGCTCGGCGGCGGTATGCTCGCCTTGAGTGTTTGTTTTGCGTTACTTGCCCTCCTGCAGGGAAGGCGGGCGGCAAAACACCGAGCGGCCGAGCGGGCTATGGGCTACGAAGCCTATCTTCTGCGACAGCAAAAGCGCCTTGCGGCGCTCCGAGACAGCGTGCGACAGGCCGTAGCAAACGAGTGGCCTACGCTCGCGGAACTCGCGGCGATGGCAGAGCGCTATGCGCCGCGCATCTATGAGAGAAGTCCCGCGGATTCTGATTTTCTGGAGCTTTTACTCGGCCGCTGCCGAAAGCCGGCGCCTTACCGGATACGCTTTGACGAACAGGAGACCAAGCACGAGAAAGATCCGCTCTGTTTAGAGGCTCTTGCGCTCAAACGTGAATTTACGGACTTGGATGCCATGCCTTGCACGGTGAAGCTCACGGAAACGCAGCTGGGGCTGGTCGGCGAGGCGGAGCGGCTTCAAGAGATTCTGCGCGGCTATCTTCTGCAACTCTGCTTCTTCCACTCTTACCGCGAATGTAAGATTATTCTCCTCTGTCGCGAGGGAAAAAGTGCCCGTTTTGAGGCTCTGTCCTGGTGCCCGCAGACGGAAGACAGGGGGCTCGGGATACGGGGGCCTGTGACACAGCGAGGGCAGGCGGAGACAGTACTCGCAGCGCTCGGCCGCACGATATCTGAGCGGCGGCAGAAGCTGCTTTCGGAAAAGAAGGGCGGACATTTCCTGCCGCGGTATCTCCTGGTCGCGGAGGATGCGAGCCTACTCGAGGGACAGAGTTTCCTGTCTCAGCTCGGCGCAGGCGGCAAAGCGCTCGGGGTCTCCCTGATTTGCTTAGCGGAGCGCCGGGAGGCGCTGCCGGAGAGCATAGAAACCATACTCTCCGCGGAGGGCGGGGACGAGGCTTTGCTTTGCCTTCGGAACGGGCTTGCCTGCAAGGAGCACATTGAACTTGAGAAGATCGGGGATGCGATGCTGGAGCGCGCCGCGCGCCGTCTCGCGGGTCTCCGTCACCGCCTGCGCGAGAGCGAGGCGCTGCCGGAGCAGCTCGGCTTTCTCGCACTCTACGGGGTCAAAAGGCCGGAAGAGCTCAACATCGCCGGACGCTGGGCGCGCAATTCGGCTGCGGAGGGGCTCGCGGCGCCGCTCGGTGTACGGGCGGCCGCGGATACGCTTGTCCTGGATTTACACGAGCGCGCGCACGGGCCGCACGCCCTGCTCGCCGGCACCACGGGTTCCGGAAAGTCGGAGCTTTTACAGAGCTTGATTCTCTCGCTTGCCCTGCAGTTTTCGCCGGAGGAAATCGGCTTTTTACTGATCGACTACAAGGGCGGCGGCATGGCTCATCTCTTTGCGGACTTGCCGCAGCTCCTCGGCACCGTCACCAATCTGGACGGTGACGACAGCCGTCGCGCCCTGCTCGCCGTAAAGAGCGAGCTCGCAAGACGGCAGCGACTTTTTCGCGCGGCGAATGTGAATCATATCGATGCCTATGTCAAGGCATATAGAGCCGGGACAGCCGAGGAGCCCCTGCCGCATCTCTTTCTGATTGCCGATGAATTCGCGGAACTAAAGGCCGAGCAGCCGGAGTTCATGGCGGAGCTCGTATCGACCGCGCGCGTCGGAAGGAGTCTCGGCATCCACCTGATACTTGCGACGCAGAAGCCGGCAGGCGTGGTCAATGAGCAAATCTGGAGCAATGCGCGCTGCAAAATTGCCCTGAAGGTACAGACGGAAGCAGACAGCCGCGAACTCCTAAAGACTGCGGATGCCGCGGATATAAAACTGCCGGGGCGCGCCTACCTTCAGGTCGGAAACCGAGAGATCTATGAGCTCTTTCAGTCTGCCTACAGCGGCGGGCTCTATCGGGGCGGTGAAGAGAGCGTCGATGACCGCATTTACCGCCTGAATGCGCGTGGGCAGCGGGAGCTGCTCTGTCGCAGTGAAAACGGCGGAGACAGCGCTTTCGGCGAGGAGAGCGAACTCAGCGCCGTCATTCGGGAAATCCGGAAGACGGCTCTTAGCACGGGGATTCGGCGTCCGGCGCGGCTCTGGCTGCCGCCCCTGCCCCGCATGCTGATTGCGGCGCGGGACAGTGTGTGTGTGAGTCAGGGCTATGCCTTTCCGCTCGGGCTCATGGATATCCCGGAAGAACAGCGCATGTTGGCCTGTGAGCACGATTTTCTGCGCGACGGTAACTTTGCGGTCTTCGGCGCGGGCGGCATGGGAAAAAGCTCGCTGCTCCAGACAGCTGCCCTTTCCCTCGCGCGGCGCTATGCTTGCGACAAGCTTTACTTTTATCTTCTGGACTTCGGCGCGGGTGCACTATCCCCGCTCCGAGAGCTGCCGCACGCGGCGGATTATCTGAGCTTTGACGAGGAGGACAAGTTAAAGAAACTGATGCGTTTGCTTCGCGCGGAACTGCTGCATAGAAAGCGTATTCTCGCCGCGCGGCAAACGGACTTTCTTGCCCTAAGTACGGCGGGAAAAGAGGCGCTTCCCGCCATCGTCTTCTTGATCGACCACTATGACGCGGTCAAGGAACTGGGGCAGGACGCGGACAACTTTTTTCTGCAACTTGCGCGAGACGGCGCGGCGGTCGGCATCTTCCTCGCGCTCAGTGCAAGCAGACCGGGGGCGCTTCGCTATGCCCTCCTAAACCACATCAAAGACAGGCTTGCCCTGTGGTTGTCGGAGCCTGCCGAACTCGCGGGGGCGGTCGGGCGCACGTCCCGCAAACTGCCGGAAATACGCGGCCGGGCGCTCATTCAGCGCGCGGGCGTACACCTCATGCAGTGTTACCGCATCTCGGCTTTGGAGGGCAGTGCCTATCAGGAGGCCTTGGCTTCGGAGGTCGCCCTCTGTGCGGCCGCTTGCAGGGGACGGCGCCCAAGGTCGCTTCCGCGCATGCCGGAGTTTTTGAGCGCCGCGGAACTTGCCGCGCGCTATCGCGCGGAAAAACAGACCTTTCGCTATGCCGTTGGC
>CAUVLB010000119.1:0-4434 GCA_963552595.1 uncultured Stomatobaculum sp.
GACACTCTCCACCGTGCCGCCGGTCAGCATCTTCCCCTTCTCGTCAAAGACCGTCGTGACAAAAACAGGGAGATCCGAGTTCTCCTTTGCCGCGAGCACCGCAGCCTTTGCCTCCATCGCATCGGACATGGTCTCAATCAGCACGAGATCCGCGCCCTCATCTCTGCCCCAGCGCACCACTTCCGCAAATATCGCGACGCAATCCTCAAAGGCGAGATCACCCATCGGTTTTAAGAGGCGTCCGGTGGGGCCTAAGTCAAGCGCGACAAAGCCGTCCGTGCGGCCGCTGCGCAGAAGGCCCGTTCTCACGTGGCGCACGCCCGCTCTCACGAGGGCTTCAAGCTCCGCGAGGTCCGGATAATGCAGGCGGTTTGCGCCGAAGGTATTGCTGTTCACAATATCCGCGCCCGCGCGAAAATAGGACTCCGCAATCTCAATGATGTCCTCCGGGCGCTCCAGGTTCCACCGCTCCGGCAGCTCTCCGCCCTTTAAGCCCTTTTCCTGCAGGAGGGAGCCGGTTCCGCCGTCACAGTAGAGCCACTCCTTGCCGAGACAGGCACGTAAATCTCTCTTCTCCATCTCTTTGATCTCCCTCTTTTATCTCCGAAAACTACAATCTTTCTTGCCGCAGCTCTCACAGCCCTGAATCAGACAGTGCGAGTCCTCCGTCGAAACCCCGATCAGTGCCGTCACAGACTTGGTCGGCATCATCAAAAGGCTCTCGGTCAGGGTAATCCCCGTATTCTTCTGCACCTCCAGAACGCGAAACAGCTCGGGCTGCACCGCGAGCGGCAGGTCGCCGTAGCCCGGTGAGAAGCGCGGGCGCAGGAACTTACCCTCCGCCGCCGCCTCTTCTTTTAGCTTCCGGTTCAGCGCATCGCAATAACTTTCAATCAGCATGGCGCCGGCCGCCTGATAAATCACGGCGCGACTCATGCGTCCGATCGCCGAGGCACGCGCGGCGAGCCTGTCCATCGCAAAGCCTATGGTAGCCGCCATGAGATAGGCCTCATCGCAACCGCGCATGTTCCGTGCAAGCGCCCGGCTCTCAAGCTCCATGTCGCCGATGCGAAAGCGCTGCTCGCCGAGAAATTCGAGCGGAAAGCGCCGCGCGACCGAGCGGAGCTCCGCTTGGGCGACCAGCTCCGAGACACAGCGCTCCACAACTTCCTTCACCTCTCCCTCCGGTATTCCCTTTCGGTAACCGAGGTAGCGGTACACCTCGCTGTAATCGAGTTCCAATTCCCGCGCATCCATCAATCGACAATCTCCGAGAGCTGGTTTAAAATGCGCTCCGCAATCTGCGGGCGGTTCATCGTGTATACATGGATATGAGTCACGCCGTTTGCGATGAGATCCACAATCTGCTCCGCCGCATAAATAACGCCCGCCTGCTCCATGGCCTCTTTTCGCTTTCCGAAACGATCCACAATCGCGCGGAAGCGAGGCGGCACCACCGTGCCGGACATTGCGACCGAGCGCTTCAACTGCTCTGCCCTGGTAATCGGCATGATGCCCGCGATAATCGGAACAGCGATGCCCTTCTCCCTCGCGCGGTAGAGGAAGTTATAGAAAATATTGTTGTCAAAGAAAAGCTGGGTCGTCAGGAAGTCGAGTCCCGCATCCACCTTCTCCTTTAAGAACTGAATGTCATCCTCCTTGTGCTCACACTCCACGTGCCCCTCCGGATAGCAGGCACCGCCGAGACAGAAGAAATCGCCCTCTCTCTCCTTGATGTCCCGAATCAGCTGAATCGCGTAGTGATAGTCCTCGGAACGCGTGCCGTCCTGCGGCAAATCGCCGCGGAGCGCGAGTATATTCTCAATGCCCTTCTCCTTGTAAAGAGAAAGCATCTTGCTCACGTGCTCCCGCGAGGAGGAGACACAGGTCAAATGCGCCAGGGTCGGAACGCCGTAGCCGTTCTGAATCTCCGCCGCGATCTCCGCCGTAAAGTCTCCCGTACCGCCGCCGGCGCCGTAGGTCACGGACATGAAGTCCGGGTGCAGTGCCGCAATCTTCTTTGCATTCGCCGCAGTCGCCTCATACTTTTCCGAGGTCTTCGGCGGAAATACTTCGAGTGAGAGTGTAACCGGTTTTTCTTTCAATAACTGACTGATTTTCATAAAAAAAGCCCCTCCCTGTGATTGCTTCATTTTAGCACAGAGAGGGGCTGCTGACCTATGAGATTATACTATCGCAGACCATTCATTCAATTAATAGTGATGTTTGACCGGATTTTCGTAGCGCGAGTGCACGGGGCGGTTTTCCTTGAGGCTCTCCTTCAGTTCCAGAATGCGCTGGTTTCTGCTCCCGCGGAAGCGGAGCTTTACATCCTTTTCCGCGAGAACAAACTTGCCGTCCACCAGAATGTCCGCGAGCTCCAGAATGCGCCTGGTCGCCTCGGTGTGACAGCGGCGGTTCTCCGTGTCCAGAAGTTCCTCAAAGGTATAGCCCGAGTAAATCCATATCGTGGCGCGCGGCACCTCTTTCTTTAAGCGCTCAAGGAACGGCAGGAGGGCGCGCTGGTTCTGCGCCTCCATCGGCTCTCCGCCGAGCAGCGAGAGTCCGTCAATGTAGGAGGGGCGCAGGTGCTCTATGATATCGTCCTCGACCTCTTTTGTGAAGGGGTCGCCGAAGTTAAAATCCCAGGTTTCCTCGTTAAAACAACCCGGACAGTGGTGCGTGCACCCACTCACAAAGAGTGAGATGCGCGCGCCTATGCCATTTGCCGTATCCGCATAAAATACCTGTCCGTAATTCATTCTTCCCCCCGGACTTCTCAGTCCTCGACGCTCTTACAAGCTGCCTCCCGCTTTGCGGTCGAGACATGCAGGACGCGGTCGCGAATCTCCTGCGTTCTTCCCTGGTTCCAGAACTGCGTGCCGATGTAGCCGCAGGTTCTGCGTGCGACAAAGAGCTTCTCCTGATCGTGGTTGCCGCAGTTCGGGCACTCCCAGATAAGCTTCCCGTTCTCATTCTCGCGAATCTTGATTTCGCCGTCGTAGCCGCAGACCTGGCAGTAATCGCTCTTCGTGTTGAGCTCCGCGTACATGATGTGATCGTAGATATAGCGCATCATCGAGAGCACCGCCGGGATATTGTTCTGCAGATTCGGCACCTCGACATAGCTGATGGCACCGCCCGGGGAGAGCTTCTGGAAATCCGCCTCAAACGAGAGCTTCTCGAAGGCATCGACCTTCTCGCTCACATGAACGTGATAGCTGTTGGTGATATAGTTCTTGTCCGTGACGCCCGGAATGATGCCGAAACGCTTCTGCAGGCTCTTCGCGAACTTGTAGGTCGTGGACTCCATCGGCGTTCCGTAGATGGAATAGCTGATGTTCTCCGCCTCGCGCCACTCCGCACACTTGTCGTTCAGTCTCTGCATGACCTTGAGCGCGAACGGACGACCGATTTCCTCATCGGTGTGGCTCTTGCCCGTCATCCGCATGCACATCTCGTAGAGACCCGCATAGCCGAGCGAAATGGTCGAGTAGTTGTCATAGAGGAGCTTATCGATGGTCTCGCCCTTCTTTAAGCGCGCCAGAGCGCCGTGCTGCCAGAGTATGGGCGCAACGTCGGAGACGGTGCCGAGCAGTCTCTCGTGACGGCAGCGAAGTGCGCGGTGGCAGAGCTCCAGTCTCTCCTCGAGTATCTCCCAGAACTTGTCCATGTCGCCGTAAGAAGAGCAGGCAACATCGACGAGGTTGATGGTCACAACCCCCTGGTTAAAGCGGCCGTAGTACTTGTGCGCGCCGTTCTCGCCAAGTCCCGCGAGATCCGGGGTCAGGAAGGAGCGGCAGCCCATGCACGGGTACACATCGCCGTTCTTATACTCCTTCATCATCTTCGCCGAAATGTAATCCGGCACAAGGCGCTTCGCCGTGCACTCCGCCGCGAGCTCGGTGAGCTCCCAGTACGGTGCATCCTCGGTGATATTGTCCTCGTCCAGAACGTAGATCAGCTTCGGGAAGGCCGGGGTAATCCAAACGCCCTTCTCGTTCTTGACACCGCGCATTCTCTGCAGCAGCACTTCGCGGATGATGCTTGCGAGATCGTCTCTCAGGCGCCCCTCGGGCACTTCGTCGAGGTACATGAACATGGTCACAAAGGGAGCCTGACCGTTACAGGTCATGAGCGTAATCAGCTGGTACTGGATGGTCTGGATACCGCTGCGAATCTCCTCTTTCAGTCTGCGCTCGGTGATGCGATCCACGATCTCATCGTCCGCGGACTCACCGCAAAGCTCTCTCTCCTCCAGGACCGCCTTGCGAATCTTCTGACGGCTCACATCGACAAAGGGAGCAAGGTGCGAGAGTGTAAAGGACTGACCGCCGTACTGGTTCGAAGCGACCTGTGCGACAATCTGGGTCGTGACATTGCAAGCCGTGAAGAAGCTGTGCGGCTTCTCAATCATGGTCTCACTGATCACGG
>CAUVLB010000120.1:0-4403 GCA_963552595.1 uncultured Stomatobaculum sp.
CCGCAAAGCCGGAAAGCAACATGAGCCCGCCCTGTAAGACCGCCGCAGAGCCCGCGTGCACATCCTTTAAGATGGCGAGCTTCTCCTCTCTTCCCTTCCAGGAACCCAGCGCATCCGCCGTGTCCAAAAAGCCGTCAAAGTGAATGCCGCCGGTAAAGAGAAGGGGTAAGGCTGTGAGACAAAGGGCCGCGAGCGGCGCCCCTGCCGAAATGCGCAGCATGAAAACCGCCGCCAGATACACGAGCCCCCCCTCAATGACGCCGAGGAGCGGAAATAACAGGAGCACCGCCGCCTTGCTCTCCTCGTCCCAGCGCACATTCGGCACCGGGAGACGGGAATACATGGCCGCGGCAATGCAAAAGGCGCGCAGATACTTCATGGCTCCTCCTTCCGTTTGATACAGCGCAGCAGTCCGAGTTCCGCGAGATATACCGCCTCCGCGCGCGCGGCGAGCGCATTCTGAAGCGCGGAAAAAATGCGCAGATAGCGCTCGGTGTCCGGATCCGCGTATCGCGGTTCCTCTGCGAGCAGAGCGCCTACCAGGATGAGTTGCCCGCACTTTGCCTCGAGCGAGCGTAAGCTCTCGTCCAGCATTCGCAGCACATCTTTTTCAGAGAGCGCGGCCGCCTCCGGCGAAAACAGCTCGTTTCCGACTAAATTCCCGAGGTCTTCCAAGAGAACCACAGCGTCCGCGGGCAGCATAAGTTCGTGTACCGCGCGCTCTCTCTCTATGGTCTCAAAGCCCTTTTCGGCGCGCGCTGCCCGGTGCTTTTCAATCCGCGCCGCCGCCTCCCGTCCGCCCGGCTCCATGGTCGCGAGGTAAATGAGCGGGCTTTCCGCCTCCTCTGCAGCTTTCACCGCAGCCGCTTCCGCCGCCGCCGATTTTCCGCTCGCGCTGCCGCCCGCATAGAGCACTAGCATCTCGCCGCCTCGCGTGCGCGTTGAAAGGCGCGGCAGGCAGCCGCAAAGCGCGCAGCAGCCCGCTGCCCTGCTTCGTTCGCGAGATAGATGTGCGGATAGCCCGCAAAGAGAGTCCTACTCCCCTGTACGCAGTCCCAAGACTTGCTGCCGTTTGCCTTAGTCGCAAGGCAGCTCTCGCCGTTTTCGCTCGCATCCCAGTAGTGGAATTCGTGCCCGCGCAGGCTTTCGCCCGCCGCAAGCAGCAGATTGTCCGTCTTCGCCGTGATTTCAATGTAACCGAAGCGCTGCAGCTTCTCGGTGCGGAAGGCCTGTCCCGGGAGGGCACCGACCATTTCATGCCTGCCCCCGTTCACATCCTCGAGGCTCTCGAGCAAGTACATAAAGCCGCCGCACTCCGCAACGGTCGGGAGCCCGCCCTCAACCGCATCCCGTATGTCCTCGAGGAGGGAAGTTTGGTTTCCGAGCGCACCTGCGTAGAGCTCCGGGTAACCGCCCGGAAGCCAGAGCCCGGATAAGCCTGCCGGGAGCGCCCGCTCCCTGAGGGGACTGAAAAAAACAGGTTCACAGCCGAGCTCCCGGAGTACGCGAAGATTTTCTTCGTAGAAGAAAGAGAAGGCCTCGTCCCGCGCAATGCCGACACGGAAGGGGACTTCCGCCGCTCCGCCGCCGGAAAAAAAGTCCTGCGGCAAGGCTTCCTTAAGAGCCGCCGCCATGCGCCGTGCAAAGTCCAGTATCTCCTCCGCTTCGAGCGGCACCACAAGCCCCAGGTGGCGGCTCTTTAGGGTCTGCTTACCGAGCGCCGGGATGCGCCCCAGTACCGGAACGCCGGCAATTTCGCGCGGCAGCTCCGACTCGCTCTTCGCCTCCCCCTTGCCGCCTTCGTTTAAGAGCAGACCGCAAATGCGCGCGCGATCTTCTTCTGTAAGCGCCGCTATTTTTTCCGCCGCCTCCGCTTCCAAGCCTCTTGCCACCAGAAGTAGAATCGGCAGGGAGAGGGTGCGCGCCACCTGCAGCGCCGAAGCCCTGTCCCCCTGCCCCGCGATGCCGTCCGTGAGCCCCATCGCGGCCTCGATCAGTAGGATATCCGCCTCGCTTTGATAGCGCGAAAAGGTCTCGCGGAGCTCGCTCTCACTCAGAAAATAGGGATCTAAGTTGATGCAGCGCCTGCCGGTAATGGGGACATAGAACTGGGGGTCAATGTAGTCAGGCCCCGTCTTATAGACCTGCACGCTTTTTCCGGCCTGTCGGAAGAGGGCTGCGAGCCCCATGCTGACACTGGTCTTTCCCGCGCCTGAGGAGAGCGCTGCCACCATCAGTTTTTGCACATCGCACCTCCTTCGATCAAAAAGAGCATGGTCGGGTTCTGTCCGAACAAGAGATGATAGCGCCCAAGCTTTCTGGTCTCCGCCGCGCTGAGCTGCAGGCACTCGACATGACAACCCGAGCGCTCATAGTCCGCGCCGAGCGCCGTAAGCTCTGCGATGGTCTCAAGACTCACGGCGGTCGCGACCACGCGCGCCGCCGGATTTTTCTCAAAAATCGCCGTAAAGATTTCCGCCATCTCTCCGGTGCTGCCCCCCACGAAGACGCAGTCCGGCTTCGGAAGTTCCGCGAGTACTTCCGGCGCGCGGCCAAAGTACTGTCTCACCTGCGAGAGCGCAAAGCGCCTTACGTTCTTTTCCGTGAGCGCATAGGCAGCCTCATCGCACTCTACGGCTAAGACTTCCCCTGAGGGCGCCGCCATGGCGAGCTCAGCGGTCATGCCGCCCGTGCCGCTCCCGATGTCCCAGCATACAGAATTCTCCTGTACCCCGAGGAGCGTTAAAGCCGCCGCGCGTATCTGCCGCTTGGTGAGCGGCGTCTTTTCGCGAAGAAAGCACGCATCCGGAATGCCGGGACTTAAGGGGCGAGCCTTGGAATCCGCGGGTAGCTCTAAGTAAAGGCAGAGCAACACATGCGGCGGGAGCGCGGCAAATTCCGCCGTGAGCGCCTCCCCCGCAAAGTCCTCCGCCGTCGCGGAAAAAATACGCTCATCCGGGAGCGCCAAATTCGCCCCGAACGAAAAGCGCGCATCCCCTGCGCCGAAGCGGCTCAGGGCCGCCGCGAGTTCCCGGAGTTCGCTGAGCTGTGCGGCCCCCTCCAAAATCGCAAAGACCCTTCTGTGCCGCAAGAGCACCGGGAATAGAGCCTGCTTTCTGCCGTGAAGACGCAGGCTCGGGAGCCCCTCGGTCGAGAAGCCGAGCCTTGCCGCAAAGAAGCTTAGAGAAGAAATACCCGGATAAATCACCGGCTTCGGCAGTGCCTCCCGCGCGGCAAAGGCCAGCGTGAGCCGACGGGTCAGCGAAAAGAAGCTCGTATCCCCGCTGGTCAGCACCGCAATGCGCTTTGCCTCTGTCTCTTCCGCCAGCGCGGCGATCTCGGACGGCAGGTAGCTGTCCTGGCAGTCCGGCGCCTGCCGGCCGGCCGCTCGAAACAGCGCAAGCGCAAAGTCCTTCATGCGGCTTGCCCCGATTAAGAGCTCGGCGTTCAGTATGACCTCCCGCGCCTCTATGGTTAAAAGCCCCTCTCGCCCCGGCCCTATGCCGACAATTGCGATTTCTTTTCCCGCCGCTCTGATGTCAAAGCGCTGCCTAAGCAGTGCCTTCGCTTCCTCCATGGAATAACCGTCCTCTTCCGCGGGGCGCCGTATCGCGATAAAGCAGACCCCCAGCCGCTCGCAGGCGAGCAGTTTTTCGAGATAACTGCCCGGCTGCCCCGACTTCTTGCTGACCAGAAAGCGCGCGTCAAAACGCTGTAAGAGCGCCTCATTCAGCGCGGTCGAGAAAGGCCCCTGCATCGCGACGATATTGGAAAGCGGAAGCCTCGCCTCGACGGCCTTTTGAAGCGCCTCTTCGCCCGGCAGGATGCGCACCGTAAGGCGCTCCCGCGGGAGCGCCTCATAGACCGAAAGCTCCTTGCTGCCGGTCGAAAGGAATACGGTACCCTCTGTCCCCGCCAAATATTCTGCCGCCTCGCGCTGGCTTGAAAAGACAAAGAAGAGTCCCCGCGCGCTGAGTCTCGCCTCGGCACGCCGTACTTCCTCGCTCTCTTCGGCCGCCGCACGCAGCACGCGGCAGTAGAAAACCCCCGCCTGCTTTGCCGCCTCTCTGATGTTGCGGGACACCTCGGTTGCAAAGGGATGGGTTGCATCGACAACCACGGAAAAAGCGCCCGCTTCCAAGAGTTCCCGCATTTCTGTTTCATTGAGTCTGCCGGACTCAGCCGGGAGCGCCTCCTCTCGGAGTAAGGCCTCCCCGTATTCGGTCGCGACACGGCTGAGCGCCGAAATATTGTTTTCCCGAAGCCACGCCGCGAGTTCCCGCCCCTCGGTGGTTCCGCCGAACAGCAGCACTGTTTGCTCACTCATAGTTCTCCCCCTCCTATGCTTCGGCGCATCAAATCCCGCGCATTTTGACTCTCCGCGAGTACGCCGTCCTCCAGGG
>CAUVLB010000121.1:0-4396 GCA_963552595.1 uncultured Stomatobaculum sp.
GGAAAGCGCTTTTATTTGCCGTCCCGGAGCCTCTTTAAGAGGGTTTCGTTGTCTTCGCTCTCCGAAAAGAGCGCGAGTATCTGTTCTGTCTGCTGTTCCCCGCTGCCGTTGCCCCTAAGCCTCCGGAGTCTCGCGACGCCCTCTCGCTCAAGTGACGTGAGCAATAGTTCCTCCCGCCTGGTGCCGCTCCTAGAAAGCTCAATCGCCGGGAATATGCGCCGCTCCGCAAGTCTGCGGTCCAGCATGAGCTCCATGTTACCGGTGCCCTTGAATTCCTCGTAAATGACATCGTCCATGCGGCTTCCCGTCTCGACTAAGGCGGTCGCGAGTATCGTGAGACTGCCTCCCTCCCGCATATTCCGCGCCGCGCCGAAGAAGCGCTTCGGCATGTAGAGCGAGGCGGGATCCAGACCGCCCGAGAGTGTGCGTCCCGAGGGTGTCACCGTGAGATTATAAGCGCGCGCAAGGCGCGTGATTGAGTCGAGCAGTATCATCACATCCCTGTGCTGCTCCGTGATGCGGCGCGCCCGCTCGATTGCCATCTCGGCGACCCTTCTGTGCTGCTCGGGCTCCCGGTCAAAGGTCGAGTATATGACCTCGACTTCCGGATCCGCGATGTACTCTTTGATGTCCGTGACCTCCTCCGGTCTCTCATCGATCAAAAGCACAATGAGATGAATCTCGGGGCGCGTGCGCCGCACGGCCTTCGCGATTTCCTTTAAGAGCGTGGTCTTACCGGCCTTCGGCGGCGCAACAATGAGACCGCGCTGCCCCTTGCCGATCGGCGCAATCAGGTCTATGACCCGGAGCGCAAGCGAAGATTCGGCTCCCGCCGAGAGCGGTATGCGTTCCGTCGGGAAGACCGGGGTCATCTCCTCAAAGTTTGCGCGTCTAAGTTCCGCCGCGCGCACACCGTTTACCGTGTTCACATAGAGCAGGGCGCTGTAGCGCTCCTTCTCGCCGCGAAGACGCTTCACACCGGTCACAAAGTCTCCGGTTCTCAAGCGAAAACGCCGTATCTGCGAGGGAGAGACATAGATATCCTCTTCGCCCGGGAGGTAATTTGCCGAGCGGAGAAAGCCGAAGCCCCCCTCGCTCACAATCTCCAAAAGTCCCGAGGCGAGGTTAGCTCCGTCCGCTGCCTCCCGGAGTTCGGGCGGGAGTTCGGATACCGCCTGCTCAATTCGGCTCCGCGGCTCTCCCTTGAGTTTTTGAATCAAGTCCTGCTTTCGAAGCGCGGTAACCCCCGAAAGGCCGCGCTCTCTCGCGAGTTCTCTGAGTTCCGTGAGGCTCAGGCCCTCAAGTCTTTCTTCCGTCATGGCCCTCCCCTCCCGCTGCCTTCAGCATTTTAAGCCGTGCCTGAATCTCGGCTTCTTTTCCGTTGTCGCTCGGCTGATACAGTTTGCTTCCCCGCAGGCTCTCCGGCAGATATGTCTGTTCCACATAGTTGCCCGGGAAGTCGTGCGGATAGAGATACCCCTTGCCTCTGCCGAGCTGCTCGTGCCCGCGGTAGTGGGCATCCTGTAAGTAAGGCGGAATCGGCGCTGCGGCCGTGCGCTCCGCGAGCTCTGTGGCAGAAAAAATCGCCGTGGTCGCCGCATTGGATTTCGGCGCCGTTGCCACATAGAGGCAGGCCTGACTGAGCAACAATTTGCCCTCGGGCATGCCGATGCGGTCAAGCGCCGAGGCCATGCTCTCCGCCACGACCAGCGCCATGGGGTCCGCATTGCCCACATCCTCCGCCGCGCAAATCACAATGCGCCGCGCGAGAAAGCGCGGGTCTTCGCCTGCGTAGAGCATGCGCGCCAGATAGTAAATCGCGGCATCGGGATCCGAGCCCCGCATGCTTTTGATAAAGGCGGAAATCGTGTCGTAGTGATTGTCGCCGTCCTTGTCGTAGCGTATGGCGCGCTTTTGTATACATTCCTCCGCAATGGGGAGGGTGAGGCGCAGCACACCGTCCGTATCGGGAGGCGTCGTCTTCATCGCCAGTTCCAGCGCATTCAGCGCGGTTCGCGCATCGCCCGCCGCGGCCTCCGAAAGAAAGCTGCAGGCCTCATTTGTAAGCTCGGCGCTCCAGTTCCCGTAGCCGCGCTCCTTGTCCTCCATGGCCCGACGAAGCAGCGCTGCGATATCCGCCGCCGCAAGTGATTTTAACTCAAAGATGCGGGAGCGCGAAAGCAGCGCTGCATTGACCTCAAAAAAGGGATTTTCTGTTGTCGCGCCGATCAGCGCAATGGTACCATCCTCCACATAGGGGAGCAGAAAGTCCTGCTGCCCCTTGTGAAAGCGGTGTATCTCGTCGACAAAGAGGGTGGTTCGCTTGCCGCGCCCAAAGTTCTCGCGGGCTTCTTGAATCACTTCCTCCATCTCTTTTTTGCCCGCCGTCGTCGCATTCAGGCGACAGAATTCCGACTTGGTCTCGCGGGAAATGACTTCCGCTATGGTGGTTTTCCCGCTGCCCGGCGGTCCGTAGAGAATCACGGAGCCCACGGCATCCGCCCGCACGGCGCGGTACAGGAGCTTTCCCTCGCCGAGGATGTGCGTCTGTCCCACAATCTCCTCCAGCTTGCGGGGGCGCATGCGCACGGCAAGCGGTGCCTCCTGCCGAAGCGCGTTCTCACGCATGTAGTCAAAGAGGTCCATCAGTTCAGTCTCTCTCCCTGCAGGAGTTTAAAGTCGCGGTAGCCCTTGGCCTCGTGCTCGAGTTCCGAGAAGATGAAGCTCTGATCAAAGGCGCCGCTTTCGTTATCGTAGTTACTTGTGTCAAAAATCAGCCAGTTTCCGTCGATCTTGGAAGTCCCGAAAATGTGCATAATTCCGGTCTCCCGGTTGTTTGCGACCATGTTGACATAAGAGAGACCGGCGTTCCGGAACAGAAGCTCGGTCAGCCCGTTATAGCCCACGCAGGCGGTGCGCTGCGATACAACGACATCCTGCAGGCAGTTCTGCTGCAAGCTGTAGTCATAGTTGAGCCGCCCCGCAACGGTGTCACAGATGAACTGCGCCTTTTCGCGCGCGGTCTTACCCGCGGTCTGTGCCTTGACTTCTTCCGTAAGGCCAAAAAGGCGAAGCAGATTCTGATAATTCCGGTAGGCCTCCGCCTCCGTAAACGGCCGACTAAGCTCAACGGCCGCAATCAGCCTGTCACCCTTGGTCGTAATCAGAACCTTGGCGTTCGAAAAAAAGGGGAGCCCTGCGAGCAATTCATAGCTCAGCTTTCTCCGGTCGGAAGCCGCGCCCTCATAGACCAGGAGATAGGGTCTTCCGTTCTCATCGACATACTGCGCGTCCTGACGATACCAGACGCTGTTCATATAAAACTGACGCCGCATCTCCTTGCGCTCGGCATCCGTCTCGTAGGAAAGCAGACGCGCAATGACCGCATTGGCGTCCTCCGAAACATACCCGTATTCAGCCCTGCGAGGAAGCGCCGCGCTGTCCGGACGCAGACGGTTTTCAACCGTCTGTAGCAGCTTCTGCTCTTCTGCGCGCACATTGCTCGGCAGTGCCGCTAAGACCCCAAATCCCAAACCCAGCGCAAACAGCGCTCCTTTCCAGCTTTTTATGGACAATTTCTTTCCTCTTTCTTATAATAAGCGTGTCAATAACTACGATTCTCACGCTTGACAATGAGTATTTCCAGTATAGCGCAGCTCAGCTCGCTATGTCAAAAGAGAAAGGATATTCGCATGAACAATGAGGAGAGAGAGCGCCGCGTCGCCGTGCTGATTGATGCCGAAAACATCGCGCCGAAATACCTGCCCATCGTGCTCTCCGAGGCCAACAATCTCGGCAGTGTCAACATCAAACGCATTTACGGGGACTGGACCACGCCGCAGATGGGAAGCTGGCGCAATGTGATACTCGACAACTCCGTGCAGCCCATACAGCAGTACTCCAATGTGTCGGGCAAGAATTCCTCGGACTCCGCCCTCATCATCGATGCCATGGATTTGCTCTTTCAGGGGCGTTTTGACTGTTTCTGTATTGTCTCCTCGGACTCCGACTTTACGCGCCTCGCGGCGCGCCTCCGCGAATCCGAAATCTTTGTACTCGGCATGGGCGAGCAGAAGACGCCGAAGAGCTTCATCTCCGCCTGCAGCAAGTTCTCGTACATAGACCTCCTGTACCGCGCGAACCAGCCCGCGAATGCGCTCCCGGCCCAGGCCGAAAAGAACAGCGAGAGCGAGCACAGCGAAAAGGGCGGCAGCGCTTCGAACTCCGGCATGGGCATGCGCCTAAAAGCGGTTCGAAAGGCTCTCATTCAGATAAGCCATCAGTCTGACAATAGCTCCGGCATTGCTGGAATTTACCATAACACGTCTATTATAAATATGCCCCATAAGCCGTCCAAACGATATTTTCGACGTTTCAAAAGTAAAATAATTTCGAG
>CAUVLB010000122.1:0-4393 GCA_963552595.1 uncultured Stomatobaculum sp.
ACGGGTGTCCCCTCCTGTATGAGAAGAAGTTCTCAGTGAGAGATTTTCTTGTTCTCGTAGCGCGGCTCGCTGGTCAGCTGGAGGCCGAGCTTATTCATGATGCGAATATCCACCTCGGAGAGCATGACAGAGGTGTGAACCTGGCATCCGCGGAGCTTTTTCAGCTGATCGAGGGCAAGGGCTGCGTTCGGATCTCCGGCTGCGTTCATGGAGAGCGCAATCAGAATCTCGTCGGTGTGGAGGCGCGGGTTCTTTGAGCCTAAGTACTTGACTTTTAGGGTCTGCACCGGCTCAATGACGGTCGGAGAGATGAGCCTAATCTCATCCGGGATACCGCCGAGCGTTTTTACGGCGTTTAGGAGTACGGCTGCGCTTGCGCCGAGGAGCTCGGAGGTTTTGCCGCAGACAATGCGGCCGTCCGGCAGTTCCAGGGCTGCCGCCGGTGCGCCGGTGACCTCTGCCTTGATGAGCGCCGCATGCACAACCGGGCGGTCATTTGAGGTGACGCCGGCCTGCTTCATGAGAAACTCAATCTTGGTGACCTCGGATTTCTTTGCATCGCCCTCCACGAGGCGATTCATGCTCTTATACCAGCGACGTATGATCTCCTGGCGTCCCGCCTCGCGGCAGGCCTCATCGTCCACGATGCAGTTGCCCGCCATGTTAACGCCCATGTCGGTCGGGGACTTGTAGGGGCAGCTGCCGTAAATCCCCTCAAACATGGCCGAGAGCACGGGGAAAATTTCCACGTCGCGGTTATAGTTGACGGTCGTCACGCCGTAAGCGTCCAAGTGGAAGGGGTCTATCATGTTGACATCGTTTAAGTCCGCGGTCGCCGCCTCGTAGGCGAGGTTCACCGGGTGGTTCAGCGGCAGGTTCCAGACCGGGAAGGTCTCGAACTTTGCGTAGCCCGCTTTGATGCCGCGGCGATTCTCGTGATAGAGCTGGGAGAGACAGGTTGCCATCTTGCCGCTGCCCGGGCCCGGTGCGGTCACAATGACGAGCGGTCTCGTGGTCTCAATGTACTCGTTTTTGCCATAGCCGTTCTCACTCACAATGAAGGGAATATCGGCCGGATAGCCGTCTATCGAATAGTGGCGGTACACCTTGATGCCCATGGACTGGAGCTTTGCCTTGAATTGATCGGCCGCGGGCGTATAGCGGGTGATGACAACGGAGCCTACGTAGAGACCGGAGTCCCGGAAGGCCTGAATGAGGCGAAGCACATCGACATCGTAGGTAATGCCGAGGTCGCCGCGAATCTTGTTCTTTTCAATATCCGCCGCGGAGATGGTAATTACGATTTCCGCCTGGTCCGCGAGTTGCAGCAGCATGCGGAGCTTGCTGTCCGGCTGAAAGCCCGGAAGCACGCGGGAAGCGTGGTAGTCGTCAAAGAGTTTTCCGCCGAACTCCAGGTAGAGTTTGTCTCCGAATTTGGAAATGCGCTCGCGAATGTGCTCGGACTGCATCTTGAGGTATTTCTCGTTGTCAAAACCGATTTTCATATCCACTCCTTTGCGCGAGGCCGCCCGGCCCTGTGTCGGGTGACATCATACACGCACGAGATTGTATCATAGCTCCGCGAAAATGTGGTATACTTTTCGCTATGAATACGCATGCGTGCCCAATGCCGGGGGCGTTTTACCGGCAGAGCGAAGAGAAACTGTATCAGCTTCGCTGCCTCGCAATTGATGCGGAGAGCGGCGAGTCCCTAGTCATCTGTCAAGCCTTGTTCGGAGATTTCCGCCTGGAGGCCTATCGGCAAGCGCGCTTTGACGAGCTCTTTCAACCGGCGGAAGCGCCGGGCGCGGAGGTGGTTGCGCGCATTTGCGACACACCGGGCTCCGTTGCCGAGACCGAGGCCTCTTTTAAAGAGCGGGGTGAAGCCGAGGCTCCGGTAGAAGAGCAGGGCGAGGCAAAGACGGAACGGCGTCAGCCCATACCGGAGCCCGCGCCGGAAGAGCGGGATCGCCTTTTCCTGCACTTCCTCGAGCTTAAGAGCCCGAGCGAGCGCCGCATCTTCCTCGAAGAGGAGAGGGACAATCTGAGCGTGCGTGACATTGCACGGATTGCGACAGCGCTGGAACTCGAGGACAGCGGTGAGCCGGAGGATAGGCTCCGGAACGCGTTTGCGGCACTGCGCCTGCAGGAGCGCTACGAAAAAGAGCGCGGCAATCGCCATGTTTGACATCGCCGAGGAGCTGAAAAAGCTCCCGCCGAGCCCGGGTGTATACATCATGCACGACAAGCGGGATGAAATCATCTATGTCGGCAAAGCTGTCTCGCTCCGCAACCGCGTGCGGCAGTATTTCCAGTCCTCGCGGGGCAAGAGCCCTAAAATCATGCAGATGGTGAGCCGCATTGCCCGCTTTGAGTATATCGTGACGGATTCGGAGCTCGAGGCTTTGGTGCTCGAAAACAACTTAATCAAGGAAAACCGCCCGCGCTATAACACCATGCTGCGGGACGATAAGACCTATCCCTATATCAAGGTGACGGTGCGAGAGGCCTTCCCGCGCATTTTTATGACGCGGCAGATGAAGAAGGACAAGGCAAAGTACTTCGGCCCCTTCAGCTCCGCGCAGTCGGTGCGCAAGACCTTGGACTTCATGTACCGGGCGTTTCAGCTCAGGGATTGTAAGCGCGTGCTGCCGCGGGACATCGGCAAGGAGAGACCCTGTCTCAACTACCACATCCACCAGTGCGGTGCGCCCTGCGCGGGCTATATGAGCGAGGCGGCCTACCGCGAAAACGTAGATGCCGCGCTGGACTTTTTAAACGGCCGCTTCGCGCCTGTCGTAAAGAAGCTGCAGGAGGAGATGGAGGAGGCGGCGGCACAGATGGAATTTGAGCGCGCCGCGGAAGTCCGGGATCTCCTCCGCAGCATAGAGCACATCGAGCAGAGGCAAAAGGTCACCTCCGACGGCATGGAGGACAGGGATATCATTGCGCTGGGGCGCGACGAGAGAGAGGCGGTCGTTCAGATTTTCTTTGTCCGCGAGGGCAGAATCGTGGGGAGAGAGCACCATTACCTCCACATTGCGATGGAGGACGAGAGCCGCGAGCTGCTTGAGAGCTTCGTGAAGCAGTTCTACGCGGGGACACCCTTTATTCCGCAGGAAATCTGGCTGCAGGAAGAACTCTCGGACACGGCACTCCTCACGGACTGGCTCTCCGCGAAGCGCGGCGCGCGCGTAAAACTTGTGGTTCCGAAGAAGGGACAGAAGGAAAAGCTCATGGAGCTCGCGGCGCGAAATGCGGACATGATACTCGAGAAGGACAGGCAGCGGCTCCAAATGGACGAAATTCGGAGCAAGGGCGCCGTCCGGGAGATTGAGGCGCTGACCGGTTTACGGGATGTGCACCGCATGGAGGCCTACGATATTTCGAATATCAGCGGTACGCTCTCGGTCGGCTCCATGGTTGTCTTTGAGGACGGCAAGCCGAAAAAAAGCGATTACCGCAAATTCCGCATACAGACCGTTGTCGGGCCGAACGACTATGCTTCGCTCCGCGAGGTCTTGACGCGCCGACTGAAGCGCAGTGTCGAGGCGGAGGACGGGACCTTTGTGAAGCTCCCGGATCTCATCCTGATGGACGGCGGCAGAGGGCAGGTCAACATTGCGCTCGAGGTAATCGAGCAATTCAACTTACAAATTCCGGTCTGCGGTATGGTCAAGGACGATCAGCACAGGACGCGGGGCGTCTGGTACGAGGGACGGGAACTGCCGATTTCCGAGCGGAGCGAGGGCTTTAAGCTCATCACCCGCATTCAGGACGAGGCGCACCGCTTTGCAATCGAGTACCACAGGAGCCTCCGCTCCAAGGCGGAGGTGCACTCGGTGCTCGATGATATTCCGGGCGTCGGCGCCGCGCGGCGAAAGACCTTGCTCTTAAAGTACGGCGGCGTGGACGGCATACGCGCGGCTTCGGTTGAGGAGCTCAGCACTCTGCCGAAATTCAATGCGCGGGTCGCAGAGGAAGTTTATCGCTATTTTCATCAGGAAAGGAGCCGAGAAGATGCACGGCGTGGCAGTGACGGAACTGATTCAGGGAAACCATTTTAAAAATCTGACTCCGGAGATTAACACGGACGAAATCATTATCTCCGCGCCGGATCTCAACCGCCCGGCGCTCCCCCTGACCGGCTTTTTCGCGCATTTTGACAACGCGAGACTGCAGGTCATCGGCAATGCCGAGACCGAGTACATAGGTCTCATGGACGATGAGAGGCGGGAGCAGATTTTTGACTACATGTGCCGTTTTCGCGTGCCGGGCTTCATCTTCTCGCGGAATTTGCAGCCGCACGAGACTGTCTTAAAGAAGTGTCACGAGTACGGCGTCCCCTGCATGGTGACCTCGCAGACCACGGCAGATCTGACCTCGGAGTTGA